>JAPLWW010000082.1 GCA_026396375.1 Microcaldota archaeon
AAGAAGGAAAGGAAGATCTATTATTCAATAACCGGAAAGGGAAAGGAAATGCTTGAATACTTCAAAAAATGGATAAGGCACGGAAAGATGGGGGAATTCTTCAAGGAGATGGTGGGATGAAGCACGAAAAAATAGAAAGGGGGCATGGCCATGCCCATACGATGATGCTGGACAAAGTCAACAAGATCTACCAGATGGGCGATGTCCAGGCCCATGTGCTTAAGGATGTCACGCTGGAGGTGAGGACAGGCGAGCTTTTGGCTATTTTAGGGCCATCAGGAAGCGGAAAAAGCACGCTCCTGCACATGATGGGACTATTGGACACTCCCACAAGCGGAAAGATATTTTTGGGAGGCAAGGACGTTTCAAAGCTTACGGAGGATGAGGCTGCCGAGGAAAGGGGGGAGGACATCGGCTTCGTGTTCCAGGCATTCAACCTGATCCCTTCATTGAATGCATTGGAAAATGTCATGCTGCCATTGCTCATATACGAAAGGGACGAGGATGAGGCAAGGGACAAGGCAAGCGCAATACTCAAAAGATTGGGCCTAGGCGACAAGTTCGGAAACAGGCCGAACCAGCTCAGCGGAGGCCAGCAGCAGAGGGTTTCCATAGCAAGGGCCCTGACAATGAACCCGGAGTATATTTTGGCAGACGAACCTACAGGAAACCTGGACTCAAAGAGCGGAGATGAGGTTATAAAGATATTCAAGGAACTTAATGAAGAGGGAAAGACAATAGTCATAGTCACGCATGACCACGATATTACTGAGCATGCCCAAAGGATCATATTCATCAAGGATGGAAGAGTAGAAAAAGAGGTTGAAAAGAAATGAAAGGAAAACTGTTGATTTGTTTGTTGGTAGCGCTATGCATAAGCTCGTTCGCAATAACGATAACGTCCTGGAGCACGGACAAGAGCTCATATGAGCCTGGGGACAGCGGGTACATCACCCTCAATGTCTATATGGCGCACGGGCTTGCCACAGGGGAAAGCCTTAGGGGATTCAAATCCACAAAGGTGGAATCATATTCCAGCATCACTGACTATACGCAGGACATAGGGGACATGTCAATGAGCACGGTCGTTGTAAATGTCCCGCTTAGCATAAGCGAGGATACAAAGGAAAGCCTTTACACAATACCCATAAAGATAACCGCAGTTGCCCAAGTCCAGAGCGCTTCCGGAAGCGTAGGGGATTCGATAGACACCGCAACGGCAAGCATACCCGTAAAAGTTTCAACAAAGCCGGTAATCACCCTTGATGTTGACCCAAAATCAATCGAAAAGAGCGGAAATATCACCCTTAATATCTGCTCCAGGAAAGGGATTGCAGAGGAAGTCAGCGTCACATCATCGCTTTATCTGGACGGAGGGAAGGTATATTTGGAAAAGGTGGACCAGAACTGCACAAAGGTCTCTGTTGCATACGACGCATCCAATTTTGAGGAAGGATCGGCAACAGCATCCTTCAATATAAGCTACAAGGATGCGATAGGGGATGCCTACAGCACGCTGGTCTCGATCCCAATGACAGTGTCAAAAGAGGCAAGCAGGTTCATAATAAACCAGAATGCTGCATTAGACTACAAGAAGAACAGCAACCTCCAGCTCACATTGGAGAACAAGGGAAGCGATGCGCAGGACGTTAGGATAAGCCCAAGCACTGAAATAAACCTTGTTACAAAAAGCGAGATTGAGGTAGGAGGAATTGGAAAAGGGGGGAAAAAGAACATAACTGAAATGGTTTACACCGCTTTGGAGCCTGGGGTGAACTCGGTAATATTCACGGTATACTGGAATGAGAACGGCCAGGAAAAGAGCGAGAAGGTGAATGTCCCCATAAACGTGAAATCAGAGGACTCCATGGACATCTACCTTGAGGCAAACCCAAGCCCATTGCAATTCGGGCAGGAGCACACTGTCTCGATCATTGTGGCAAACAAGGCAAGCTATTCTATATCAGGGGTCTCTGTTTCCATAGAATCGGACGCCTTCGAGGTCCTTGACGTGGAAAAAAGGAAATTCATAGGCTCGATAAACAACGACGACTTCAGCAGCCAGCAGTTCAAGATAAGGATCAAGCCAAGCGACGGATCGGAAAACAACAGCCTTAAGGTGACAGTGCAGTTCAAGGATCCCTCCGGAAAGGACATTGTCAAGGAAAAGGAAATCCCCATCAACATAAAGGAAGCTGCCAAGACAGCAGACAACACATTCCTGTTCGTGGTGGGCGCAGCTGTTGTGATAATAATCGCATACCTGCTCACCAGAAAGAAGGATAAAAAATGAAGATTGACTTCATAGCCAAGTTCGCCCTGAAATCAATGGGCTATTCCAACATAAGGACCACGCTGACGCTTATCGCGATAATCATAGGCATATTCAGCGTAGCGTTGCTTACAGGCATCTCAAAAGGAACCCAGGATACTGTCACTGCAAGGCTCCAGTCTATAGGCACGGACATCATTAATATTGTCCCCCTGAACCTTGAGGGCTCCGTAGGAGGCGCGTCAACCATGCAGTTCAGGGCAGTGAGCCAAAGGTTCGTAGAAAACGACCTGAAGAAAATCGAGATGGTTGAGGGGGTAAAGAAGGTCATAGGCACCCTTTCAGGGACCTCAAAGGTCTCATACGGGGAAAAGGAGGACATGCCGCTAAGCATATATGCGGTTCCGCGCGATGCGGACCAGGTCATCACTGGAGTCAGGGTTGCAGAAGGCAGGTGGCTCAGCGGAAAAAACGATGCGGTCCTGGGCTCCAACGTCGGCTCGAACATAGATGAAAGGATAGACATCGGGAAGAAGATAACCATAGCCAACAGGACATTCACGATAGTTGGGGTATTGGAAAAGACCGGAAACAGCCAGGCGAACCTTGACAACATCATCTATATAGACTATGAGATGGGAAGGGAGCTTTGAACATCATCGACAGGACCAAGGAGATTGCGCTGATGAAATCCATAGGCGCAAGGAAAAAGGATGTCATAATGATCTACATACTGGAAGGCATGAGCCTTGGCATCATAGGATGCATCATCGGAATTGCCCTGGGCATGGCTATCGGGATCCTCATCAGGCCAATAGTCCCATTTTCCCCTGATTACATCCAGATAGGGATTGCGGCAATGGCTATAGTCCTGGGAGCAGGAGTAGCATCCCTCATACCTGCAAATATGGCCTCTGAGATAAATGCCGCAGACGCATTGAGGTATGAATAATGAAACTGAAGACTGCGGCCACTTTCGCGACAGACGCCCTGAGAAGGGACAGCCTAAGGAGCGCTTTGACGCTTTTGGGCATTTTTCTAGGGCTTTTCACTGCAGTCATGATCCTTGGGGTAGGAAAAGGGATAATCCTGGAGGTGCAGGACCTTATAGGCAATTTCGGCACAGACAAGATAATGATCATGCCTTTCAACATGAACAAGATAATGCAGAGCAGGGGGGGCATTCCGACACTCAGTGAGTTCAAGGAATCTGACATCAGGGACATCAGAGGGATCACGTGCGTGGAAGAAACAGGCGAGATGATCTATGGCGCAGGGACTAATGTGCAGTACGGGGACAAGACGACGAATGCCCTTGTCATCGGGATAACCCCGTCGTATTATACGATGTTCGGCAGCTTTTTCGAGGTCGCGCACGGCAGGATATTCAATAAGCAGGAGACAAGCGTTGTTATGCTTGGATACGCTGCTGCAAACGACTTTTTCAATGAAGAGATCCTGCCAGGAAAAAAGCTGATCATAGCGAACAGGACTTTCACTGTTGTTGGAACGATGAAATCCATAGGATATGGAAGCACCACCCAGCATGACGACGAGATAATATCGATACCTCTAAAGGAAGCAGAGGAGATCTTCAACAAGCAGGGGAAAAGAGAT
>JAPLWW010000089.1 GCA_026396375.1 Microcaldota archaeon
CCCTATGTCAATGCGCCTTCTGAAGGTGAATCAGAGGCTGCTTATCTTGCAAAAAAAGGAAGGGCATACGCATCCGGAAGCCAGGATTATGACTCATTGTTGTTCGGCTCCCCGAGGCTTGTGAGGAATTTGTCAATAACCGGCAAAAGGAAGCTTCCGAGAAGGGATGAGTATATTATCGTAAGGCCTGAGATGATAACGCTGGATGAGGTATTGGCCAAGCTGGAGATAGGAAGGGAGCAGCTGATCATGCTCGGAATGCTGGTAGGCACTGACTTCAATGACGGGGTAAAGGGAATCGGGGCAAAGACAGGGCTTAAGCTGGTGAAACAGTTCGGCAATGACTTTGATGCGCTTATCAAGTACATCGAGCAGAAATACGAATACAAGTTTGAGGATTACATCTATGACGTCTACAACTTCTTTTTAAACTACCCTTCAAAGGATGAGGAAATGATATTTACAGACATAGATGAAGCCAGGGTCATCGAGATCCTGGTCGAAAAGCATGACTTCTCGAAGGAAAGGATAGAGAATACCCTGAAGGACATGCTTGAGGCCAAATCAAGGGAAAAGCAGAAAAGGATGAGCGACTGGTTTGAATAGGAACAGCGTCGTCAAAGCCATAAATCATTTATAAAGGCTTGATTAGGGTATTCGGATAGGAATTTAAAATGAATGCCATAAAGTAGGGGTATAGGTACCACAGTAAAGTTTGTTTATAAAGGGCTCCGATGGCAGGAGGGGGGTTGAATTGCTTTATAAATTGTTTGGTAAATAGTGGTATAATATGGAAAGAAACACGCTCTATGCTTTGTTTGGTGCCGCAGGCATCGTGCTAGTGCTGGGAGTTACTTCTTACCTTAATTTGACTGCGCCAGACGATGGGATAGGGGCCAATTGCAACGACGGGACCCTGAACATGCAGTGCTCAGAGAACAGGCCCAACATGTGCGTCAACGGAAACCTTGTCGAAAACGCCTCGATATGCGGATGCCCCACAGGATACGAGGAAAAGGACGGAACATGCAGGAAGATAGAAAAATGCAACGACGGAACTTTGGTGAATTCTTGCTCATCCTCAAAGCCGCTTTACTGCGAAAACGGGGAGCTTGTCCAGAACGCCGGCCTGTGCGGATGCCCTGAAGGATACCTGATAAACGAGAAAGTGTGCGTGCTCAAGAACAACACAGTGTCATTGACAAGGGTGTTCTCATACACGGTCAATGGGACAAAGGGAAGGATAGAGCTTCCGGTATATTCTGATTTGAAGGTTTACCTTGCGAACATCTCAAGGAAATTCGCATGCGACGGAGCATGCCCGACTTACTCGCAGATGGAGATGATGATACTCAACGAAAGCAAGGAGAAGGATGAATTGGGAAAGCTTGTCTCAGCCATAGAGGAAAAGGCCTCTGACAAGGACGAGCAGGCAAGGATAGCCATAAGCCTTGTCCAGACAATACCCTATGACACCTATGCTGCAGTGAACAACGACATAAAGGGAAGGTACCCCTATGAGGTTGTATACGACAACAAGGGAGTCTGCGGGGAGAAGTCAAGGCTTTTGGCCTAAATATTGAAGGACCTTGGGTATGGTGTTGCGCTTTTCAGCTTTGAGCCTGAAAACCACATGGCAGTGGGGATAAGGTGTCCAATAGAATATTCATACAGGGGAACTGGATACTGCTTTGTCGAGACAACCACCCCTAGCATAATAACAGACAGCTCAGGGACATACGGAATAAAGGGAGGGGAAAAGCTCACATCCATGCCCACTGTGATAGTCGTAAGCGACGGAATGTCATTTGACAGCGTATCAGGCGAATACAACGACGCAAAGGACTATGATAGCATATTTGAGATAGCGGAGTCAAACGGAAGCAACGTGGTTGACAACCTTACATACATGAAGTACAGAGGAATCCTGGACAAGTACGGGATAGGATCCTCCTAAGGTATATAATTAAAAACTGTTGCAAATACTATTTTTTCACTTCAGCGTTATAATTAACATTGAAGAATAAATAAAAAAACGTGAAAAAAATGGATAGAGGA
>JAPLWW010000034.1 GCA_026396375.1 Microcaldota archaeon
CTGGTCTCAAGGTCATATGCGATGGGCATAGACTTTGACGAAATAACTGACAACTTTACTGTCATAGACACCACAAGGGACGATTCGCTCAGGGAAAACGTGAGAAGGCTGATAGGGGTCATGAACTTTGCCATAGACAAGAAGAAAAGCACGATTGTGGTCATTGATTCGGTAACAGGGCTGTATGAAAGCAGGGAAAAGGAGGCAAGGCAGATAGTCAGGGAAATATTCAACTTCATGAAGGAGAAAAAGCAGACAGCGATGTTTGTCTCCCAAAAAAGGTCGTCCCAGGACTCGATGACATCGGAAGCAGCAGGCGGCCTGGGGGTGGCCCATATTGTGGATGGAACGCTTGTGCTTGACAAAAAGGTAATATCAACCAAGTATGACGAAATGTTTTACAACATTCTCGTAGGTTCCGTCATGAGGACTGCAAGGATAGACGGCTGCAGGATGGCTGGCCATGACCTTGAGACCTATATGATGGACATAACGGAGTTTGGGCTGATAGACATAAAGGAGAGGATGTCAAAGTCGGTAAAAAGATGATCATGTCCTTTTCTTGAACATGAGCCAGAGCAGCGCGATCATTACCAGGATGAAGAATCCTATGAAAAGCAGGAAGACCAGCGTAAAATTGCCCATCCCTATGCTGGGAACCTCAAATACGTTCGGAAATTCCATGTTCATTTTTTCACCTTCTTCGCTATTTCCTTGAATGCAGAAATGGGCAGCTCTGCGCATCCTTTCATCTGGAAGTTTTGGGTAACATCAACGCCCATAAGCCTGTTCACATGCTGAATGTCAATGGAATTCAGATAGGATAAAGGCTTTCCTATTATATCCTTTGCCAGCATCTCTGAAACAACCACCCCAACAAAGCAGGATACCTTGTCAAATGAAGCATCCTCAATCATCCCATCCTTTACCCTGATGTATACCCTGATGTTGTCTGCGCAGCTCACATAGGAGTCTGCCGAGATGACATCGCTTCCCTCCAGCTTCCTGAAATGCTTCTTTTGATTGAAAATGTCAACGTATTTGTCGTAAATGTCAGTGTCAGCCATTTATTCACCTGAAGTTAAGCTTGCCCAAGGCATCAGCCAATGCGTCAATGTCGCTCTTGTCATTGTAGACATAGAAGCTGGCCCTTGCCGTTCCTGTAATGTTAAGTCTCCTGTGCAAGGGCATTGCGCAATGGTGCCCGCTCCTTATCGCTATGTTCTTTGCGCTTAGGAAATAGGCAACGTCATTGGCATGCATTCCTGAAACATTGAAGGAAATTACGCCTGCCTTTTTCCTTGGATCCTTTGGCCCATAATAGGAGATGTTCTTGATATTTTCAATAGACTCCATGGCATATTTAGTAAGGGCCATCTCATGGTTCCTTATGTTTTCCATCCCTGTCTTTTCCAGGAGATCTATTGCCGCAGAGAGGCCTATCGCCTCAGCTATGGGAGGGGTACCTGCCTCATATTTGTAGGGGGCATCGGAAAATTCAGTTCCTTCAACAGAAACGGATTTTATCATGTCGCCTCCAAACAGGAAAGGCTTTGCGTTGTCCAAAATTCCTTCCTTTGCATAAAGGACTCCTATTCCGGTTGGCCCAAGCATCTTGTGGCTGCTGAATGCAGTAAAGTCGCACCCTTCCTTTTTGACATCAAATTTCCCATGGGGAACTGCCTGGGTCGCGTCAATCACGGAAATGCCCTTGTTGTCCCTTATTTCATCGCATAACCCATGAATATTGTTGATTGTGCCAAGGACATTGCTTGCAGCGGAAAGCGCGTAAAGGCCCGCTTTTGGCAGTTTCCTGAAGAAGCCCTCATCATCAATGTCAATATAGGAGATTGGCTTTTTCCTTGCCTTTGCCATGAACTGCCATGGAACAAAGTTGGAATGGTGCTCCATGACGGAAACGGCGTATGATTTCGGCTCAAGCACATAGGCCAAAAGATTGAGGCTTTCAGTTGCGCTTTTCGTGAATATTATCTCATTGGGCTTCGCATTTATGAGCTTTGCAACCTTTTCCCTCGCCTTTTCGTAAAGATTCGTTGACTGCTCGCTCAGCTTGTACATGCCCCTGTGGATGTTTGCATATGTTGTGCTATAGAATTCATCCATCGCATTGATTACGGATTCTGGCTTTTGGCTCGAAGCTGCAGAATCAAGGAAATTTAAGCTGGGATTGTTCCTGAATATAGGAAATTCATCCTTTGGGATAAGAGGCTTGTCCATAAGATATTGGGGGTAAGGACAATTTTTAAACCATTAAGTTCAATTATTGAACTACCTGGCCCCTCCGCCTCCTCCTCCAAATCCCCCTCCCCCGAAGCCTCCGCTGAATCCCCCATAGCCTCCTTTTGATGACGAAGATGCAATGCCTGCTGCATAGGTATTCATCCCATATAGGGACATGCGGGTAAACATCTTGGTTTTTGCAAGGGATTCCGCAGAAACCGCGGAAAGGGTCTGGGTGGCTATATTGTATTTCTTCATCTGGTCTATAGCCTTCTCGGCAACCCCCAATGCAGTCGCGAACACAAGCCAATTTTTCCACATCAGGATGTCCTCTTTTCCGTATTTTTGGATCATGCCGTAATTTGAAAGGAGGTTGGAAAAGGCATCCCACTTCTTCTTCTCGTCAATAAGCCCAAGCCTGAATTTCCCGAAAAGGAATTCGCCGAAGGAGATCACCATAATCAGTAGGATTGAAAGGAAAACAAGGACAGGTATCATGAATTCCAGCTTGTATATGGAATAGAACAGGGTTATGCTTGCCAATGCCAGCAGAAGAGCTCCTGAAATGAACCCTTTTGCCTTGTCGTATCCGGAAATGTCAAATGAGGACTCTATCAATGCTTTTCCGTATGTCTGCTTGCCTGAACTTGAAGACGGATAAATGATAAGGGCTGAAAAGTCCTTTGAGAATGATGATGCCAATGAAACATCGGACTTTAGCTTAGCCTTCACCTTGTCATAGTTAAACGTATATTGGTTTGTCCCTGTCATTTCCCCGTACCTTTCGAACATGTTGAGGAGCAGGGACTCGTATTCGTCAGGATAGCCTTTTTTGCTGTAAACGATTGTCTTTTCGTCCTTTATCGAGATTATTTTCCTAAATTCAAGGTCAAGCAAGGTCGCATGGATCGCATTGGAGTCCATGTCGCTTGGCGTTCCCACGAAAAGCAGGTTGACTTCCCAGGGCTTCCTGTCCTCATTGGGAATTATATGCAAGGAGTCTATCTCAAAGGCGGTCTTGTCCTCCTTTCCATACCTGTTGTATATCGAGTATATCAGGAAAACAAAAAGCAAAGCCATTAGGATATGGACGATTACCCTGTAATCAAACAGGATCTTGTCAAGAAGCGCATTTATCTTTACCCTCTCAAAGTCGAAATCGGAGATTGTGGACCTTGCATAGGATGAAATGAATGTTGGGGATGATATCAGGGCCCTTATGCTGAAAGGGGTATTTGGCTTCATATCCGTTATATATATTTTGTCTGGAAGCGATGTTCCATAGGGATATGTGAAATAATCGGTCAGGTTTCCATTTGACATCTTATTCTGAACGGATACCGAGGTTTCCAATATTGTTGATGCGAAGCTGTCTGAAATGACATAGTTGAGCGAATACAGGTCCTTTGTCTTGTCTTTTCTGTATGGGGCGGATACGGAATATTCGAATCTGACTATCTGATGGCCTAAATTATAGGGCTTTTCGCTTCTGCATATGTATTCCACATAGGTTCCCTTGTCAGACTCTATGAAACTGGTTCCCATGGGGCATTCATAGCTTTCGATCGCATAGTTATGGTAACTGTCCTTGTTTACAGAAATGAATATCTCATGGTATTTGGTGCCGGAATCAAGGTTAAAGGACAGGGTCCTGTCCACAGTCATCTTATTGTCATAGAACGTTACTATTATGTTTTGGAAATCCACATATACTGGAGAGCGCTCAAGCAGGCTGATGAAATCGGCAATGAAGTAGGAGATGAACAGGAAGAAAAGCCCTATTATGACTATGATTGCAAACAGTTTCAATTCGTTTGATTCGGTATTGAGAAAAGTGGAGCTGAATCTTGACCTTATCAAGGCGGCCAAAAAAATTACTAGGATGAATGCCCAATATTCAGAAGGCAGAATGGTTATTGTTCCTGTAAGGAGGAGCAGGAGGAATATGGCAGATATTCCCCCTATCATAACATTGACATATTCAAAAGTGGAGGATTTTGAGTAAAGGAAAAGCGCATAGATCGAGATAAGGGCAAAAATGACCAGGGGCAGAAGGCCGTAGTTCCCCAAAAAGGAGGATATCAGCATGTAGATGACTGCCGCCGAAAGCACAAATACGGTGAAAAGCAGGATCTCTTTTATGGGTGATTTTGTCTTGCTTACACTGTATAGAACTTCTGATTCAGCCATTTACCTCAGCCATTTACTCGAAAACTGTTCCGCTTACCCTGTTCTTTATCTCAGATTCGAATTCGAGGTATGCCTTCTTTGTGAACCCCATGATCGCTGCGAAAAGGTTTGTGGGAAACTGCTCTATTGTAATATTGTATTTCTGCACCTGGTCGTTGTAAAGGTACCTTATCCTGGATATCTCGTCCTCAACCCCCTTTATTGAATTCTGGAGATTGATGACAGTTTCACTTCCCTTAAGATTCGGATAATTCTCGACTGCGACGTTTATTGCACCTAAAACGGATTTTGCAAAGGTATCCGCCTCCTTTGCCTGATCAGGGGTGGTGATGTTCATGGACCTGTATTTCGTTATCTGCTCGAATGTGCCTTTCTCGAACTTGAGGTAGCTTTTCGTTGACTCAACCAACGAGGAGATCATGTCGAACCTTTTCTTCATTGCCACGTTTATCTGGTTGAAGCTGCCCTCGATCCCATTTTTCATAGATATGAGCTTATTGTAGATAGCTACTGTAAATATCACTATAGCTGCTGCAAAGATTATCGCTAACAGAATCAGGCCACCGATTATTCCCATTGTCAATATATCCATATATGATTTCATTTGGAATTCTATTTAAAAAGATGACGCAAATCATTACGTTTTTAAACCGTATTCTGCAACACAATACAATGCTTTTTGCTGAAAATAATATCTATAGGAAGATATGCGCAATCGCAAGGCTGACCAGGGTTGAGCATGGCATAATGCTGTCCTTTGCCGTATTCCTCGGATTCATGATCATAGGGGTAAAGGATGTTGACCCCTTCAATTTCATCTATTCCCTCCTAGTCCCATTCTTTGCGGAGATGGGGATCTTCGCATTGAATGACCTGCTGGATTACAAGACAGATGAGATAAACAGGCGGAATGACAGGCCCCTTGTCACAAAGGACATAAAACCCGGGGAAGCTAAGGTGATAGCTTTAATCTGCATTTTCTTGGGGATATTCCTGTCAAGCATGATAAATCCAACGGCATTGATAGTGACCACGATATTCTCAGCATTCGGGATAATATACAATTACAGGATGAAGGATATCCCCCTGCTTGGAAACATGTTCATCGGCACAACCATGGGAATACCGTTCATATTTGCGGACATCTCATTCAGCGGGGGAATAACGGAAAAATCGTTGTACCTGTTCAGCATCGCATTCATAGTGGGATTTGCAAGGGAAATCGTGAAAAGCGTCGAGGATTATAAGGGCGACCTTATGGCAAGGGGCTCAAGAACCCTTCCTATTATTATTGGCCCAAAGCTGAGCATGATGATTGCAGGCCTGATATTCCTGATGTTCGTGCCCATCTCATTCTATTTCATAGTATTGATGTCTGATTTCAGCATAAACCTTGCCACGGCTGCGCTTCTGTTCATTTCATACGTCATAATAATATACTCGCTCCTGGAATGTTTCTTCTGCACGGGAGAATGCATAGGGGAGGCGAGAATGATAAAGAAGCTCACTTTTTTTGCAATGGCGGTCGGCCTTATAGCGATATTCGTTTCATCCCTTTCGATGTGACTATTTGAGAAGCTTGAGAAATGACGGCTTTGTTTTCAATGCAATCGCATAGCCGATGTCAAACAGCGCTATCGCAAAAAATGGGTTCCAGTTGCCTATCAGAAGGCCTATTGCAGCTGCCCCTATCCACATTGAGGGCCTATAGTCCCTGATTATCTTCAGCTCCATTTCATCGATGATTCCGCAAACAGTGAGCATTGCTATGGACAGGGGATTGAGCGCGGAAACGTCCCTTATCAGCGCCAGGGTTATCAGCAGGACAAATGAATAGGCTATCCTCAACGCCTCCTTGTCTATCTTGCCCATGAGGATAAGCGCAATCAGAAGGCTTATGACGGTTTCAGGCGAAATCGAGATGGCTGCAAGGGTTCCTGCGATTATGAAAATGAGGTTTATGAAAAGGTAGATGGCATCCTTTATCCTCTTTTTTATTATGAAGCCGTCAAGCATCTTTGAGGAAAATCCCGCCAATGCAACCAGACCCAACAATGCAAAATCGAATGACATGATATCATTTTTCTCAGAAAGTTTTAATTGCTTTGCGATTTTTTGCGCTTTATTTTGATAAATGGTGGTAATAAACATTGAAAATATTTTTTCTAAAAAAAATTTTCAAAATAAAAGACAAACATTTATATATAAGTTAAGATGAAAAGGATTTAGGTTTTCATGATGGCAGCAAAAAAGAAAGCAAAGAAAGGAAAAAAGAAGAGATAAATGAATAATCAATCCCTTTTATTTTTTACTTAATCAAAAAAAATCGACGGTGTTTTATGATGGCAGGAAAAAAATGTTGCGGATGCTGCAAAATAGCCAAGAAAAAAGCATCAGCAAAGAAAAAAACTTCAAAAAAGAAAAAATAATCTGTTTCTTTTATTTTTTAATGAAAAATGTTAAGGTGAAATGCTTGTTGCTCATAAAAAATGGGACTCTTGTTGATGCCTTTGGAACAATAAGGGCAGATATCCTAATCGAGAATGGTCATATTATCGACGTAAAAAAAGGAATCAGTGAAAAGGCTGATGAAGGGATAGACGCTTCGGGAAAGATCATTGTTCCAGGATTTGTGAACATGCACAACCATCTTCCAATGTCCCTGCTGAGGAACAATGCCGAGGGAAAAACTCTGGGCAAATGGCTTAATGAGGATATTTTTCCAGCTGAAAGAAGGATGGACGAGGAAGACATGTATCTTGGATCCTATATTGGAATGGCGGAATCCCTCTCAGCCGGGATAACGACAACTAATAGCGTGTACCTGGAAAAGAGCCATCTGGGGGGAAAAGCCGCAGACGAGCTCAATGCAAGGGCATTCCTGAGCTGCGATGAACCTAAGGAAGACGGGGAAGAAGAGCTAAAATCCGCATTGAAATTCAATGAAAGGATAAGGGGATACAGGATGGCAAGGCCGGTTATGGCATCCCATTCCGTCTATTCGTGCAAAAAGGAGAATCTTATCCTGAAAAAGGAGTATGCAAAACAGAATTCATTGAGATACCATATCCATATGAGCGAAACAAGGAAGGAAATTTTCCATTCGATAAGGAATTTCAGGATGAGGCCTGTTGAATATGCGGAAAGCATAGGATTGCTGGATAAGAACACCATTTTGGCCCATGCGGGCTGGGTGACCAAACGGGAAATCGGGATAATCGCAAAGAAAAAAAGCGTTGTTGTCAACAATCCCGTAAGCAACCTCAAGCTTGCGACAGGGGGGATTATGCCCCTTGAGCAGTACAGGGAAGCCGGCGCAAGGATAACGCTGGGAACTGACGGCCCTGCAAGCAACAACTCCATCAACATGCTTGAAACAATGAAGTTCTCCAGCTTAATGCAGAAGCACAGGTATTGGAACGCTTCGTTGGGAAATCCAAAGGAAATTCTGGGATATGCAACTTATGAAGGCGCAAAGGCCCTGGGACTTAAGGCTGGAAAGCTGGAGAAGGGATATCTTGCCGATCTTGCCATCATTGACCCCAAGATAAACATGGTTCCCTTGGGGGATATCTACACCTCCCTGGTTTTCTCATGCAACAACAGCAACATAGATACAGTCATTGTGGACGGCAAAATCTCCTTTGAAAATGGAAAGGTAAGGAACTTTGACGGAAAAAAGGCAAGGATGTTCCTTGAAAGGGCGGATGCCCTCATATCCGGCTCTTCCTAGCTCCGGAAAGAACAGAGTCAATATCCGATCTCTTAACGCTATCGAGCCTCGCGCCGATCTTTCCAATTACCTTTGACGCAAAATAGCTGCCCAGCGTTCCGCAAACATCCAGCCCATAGCCATTGCTCAAGCCATAGAGGAAGCCTGAGGCATACATGTCGCCTGCTCCAGTGGTGTCAACAACGCTGGAATTGAAAGCCGTTACCCTATGGGTGGCTTTTCCGCTTCTTATGATTGAGCCTTTGGCGCCAAGCTTGATGATCCCTATTCCGGCAAGGCCGGCGATGTATTCCGCGGCCTTCTCTCCCTCCATCAGGGAAAAATGCATGGATTCCTGCTCATTTGCGAAAACGATGTCTGCATACTGCTCCACGATATTCACTATGGAATTCCTGTTCCTCGACACTATGCCAGGGTCTCCAAGGTCCAAGGATATCCTTGCGCCCGAGCGCTTGGCCTGCTCGATCACAGATATGGAAACATCCCTCATGCGCCTGTCCTCAAGCATGTATCCTTCAACATGGAATATCCTGCTCCTGCCAATGTCGCCGATGTTTATGTCGCGCTCCTCCATGGTTGCTGCCGCTCCGGGATAGACTGCAAAGGTCCTTTCCTTGTCCGGAGTTATGAACGTTATTGCATATCCTGTAGGGAGAGTCTCATGCTTGCCAAATGTGGCCTTGACTCCGCTCCTGGTTGTTTCGGACTCGTAAATCCTGCCGAAATTGTCAATGCCTATTTTTCCTGAAAATGCAGACTTCCCGCCAAGCATCGAAACCCCATAAACGGTATTTGCGCTGCTCCCCCCTGGCAAGAGGGTTGTCTTCATTCCTTCAAGCCTTATGAGCAGGGCCTTTGCCTCTTTCTGATCCATCAGATGGAAGTTGCCTTTTTTCAGGCCCAATCCGGAAAGCTCGCTGTCATTTATCTCAATAAGGATGTCCATAATGGCATTGCCTATGCCGGAAACGTCAAACACTTGCTTGGAATCCATTTTATTTCCTTAGGTCCCTTCCCTCCAGCTGTTCAGGTATTTTACCTGCTCGGGAGTCAATTTGTCTATCTTTATGCCCATCGAATCCAGCTGTATCTTCGCTATCTGGTTGTCTATTTCCTCAGGAAGCTGGATAACCTTGTTCGGAAGATTTCCCTTGTTCTTCACCAGGAATTCGCATGCCAACACCTGGCCGCAGAAGCTTGTTGCCATGACCTCGCTTGGATGGCCCTCTGCCGCCGCAAGGTTGACCAGCCTCCCTTCTGCGCAAAGGTAGATCCTTTTTCCATCGCTGAGGGTATATTCGTCCAGGAAAGGCCTTATCTTCCTTTCCTTCTTTGCCAATTTCCTTAACCCTTTGACATCTATCTCAACGTCAAAATGCCCGCTGTTGGCCAGGATTGCGCCGTCCTTCATCTGGCCCATGTGCTCTGTCCTGATGACATTGATATCCCCTGTGACAGTGCAGAAGATGTCCCCTATCTTGCAGGCATCCTCCATCTTCATCACGCTGAATCCGTCATACCTTGCCTTAAGGGCGCAGAAATAATCAACCTCGGTAACGATAACGTTTGCCCCGAATCCCTTTGCCCTCAATGCGAATCCCTTTCCGCAGTCCCCGTATCCTGCAACAACAACATTCTTTCCTGCAAAAAGGACGTTTGTCGCCCTCAGTATTCCGTCAATGGTGCTTTGCCCTGTTCCGTAATAGTTGTCAAGAAGGTGCTTTGTCTTGTTGTCGTTTACTGCGACCATAGGATATTTCAATGCATTGTCCTTTTCCATTGCCTTCAGCCTGAGAATCCCGGTAGTGGTTTCCTCGCATCCCCCTATAATATCCTTCAGGAGCTCAGGATGCTTGATATGGATCGTTGAAACCAGGTCGCAGCCGTCATCAATTGTTATATTGGGCCTGAAGCTTATGACATTTTCTATGTACCTGTAATAATCCTCGACCGGCTCTCCCTTGTATCCATAAACGGAAAATCCTTCCTTTGCCAGCGCCGCAGCAACATCGTCCTGCGTTGAAAGGGGATTGCAGCTTGCGATCGCAACCTCCGCCCCTCCTGCGGCGAGGGTCCTCACAAGAACGCCTGTCTCCTTTGTCACATGCAAGGCCAAGCCTATCCTCAAGCCCTTGAACGGCTTTTCCATTGAGAACCTTTTCCTGATCCCAAGCAATGACTGCATGTGAAGCTCTGCAAATTCCATGTTTTTGGCTCCCTGCTCTGAAAGGGCCAAATCCTTTACCTCAAAATTTTTTCCATTGTTCATCATAACACCATTATTATTAACCTGTCTCATTTATCCCGATCGGCTTTGAGGGAAGCTCAAAGATTCCATCTGAAACCGACCTTGATAGGTTGGTTATCCTCATTGTGGAAAAAGGGGACGATGCCTTCAGGGGAATCCCCTCTTCCGAAAAGCAGTTTTCTATTGAAATGTCAGAACCATTGCCGCTTGGCGGGGCATAGCTGGAGCCAAAGGCGTTCTCGAAGGATTTGACCCTTATTGTGAAGCATCTTGCATCCATCCCCAGGATTGTCCCTGAATCAGACACCAGAATGTCATAGTTACCAAGGTTCTTTTCGATGTCGCTTAAGCTTGAGTCAGCGCCAAGGTCGGTCTCGTTGCCAAGGATGTAGCAGGTCGTGTTCTCAGAATCCGTGTTTTTTCCGCAAGCATAGATGATGCCTTTTAATTTATACATCTGCAGGGAAGAGTTCCTGTCATTCATGTCTATCCTGAACTTCCCTGATTTCGAATAGTATGTCTGAGAAGAATTATCATTCCTTATTTGCGGGTCGAATATGATTATGTAATCTGCCTTGTATTCCAAGTATTGAGAATTTTCGGAGATCAGCTTAAGCTCATCAAAATTGGCCCTGTTCTGGTCATTTACTAAGGAAGAATTTGCATTGCTCTCATTGTTTCCGCCGAATAGGGATCCAAGAGGCAGTAAGAACAGCACCAGCAGAGCAACAACAATGATTATAATGATGACAGCCAAATTCCTAATTTTGCCATTATTATCCCTATTGTCCTTGCTGGCGCTCTTTTTTTTCATATGACCACTCTATTATCCTGCTAGGAAAAGGTTTAAAAGACATAAAGGGTTCAATTACTTGAGTGTTGAAGATGAGAAAGATAAAGGCAACCTGGAAAGGCGTTGATATTGAAGGCATCCTTGTGAGCGAAACCAAGGACAGCAAGACAATAAAGCTCAGCAGCGGCTATAATATAGGGGTCAATAATAAGGAGCTGAGGGACATTGAGCTTGGGGAAGAGATCAAGATAGAGGACAAGGCCATTGAGGAGGAGGGAGACGGGGAGATATCTATATTGGGCTGCGGGGGAACCATAAGCTCTGAAGTGGATTACAGCACAGGGGCAGTATTCCCTAGGATGAGCCCGTCTTTTCTGAAAAAGTCCTTTCCTGAGATAGAGGCAATATCGACAATAAAGGCAAAAGCCATATTTAACATATTCAGCGAGGATATGAACCATGAGCATTGGAGCATCATGGCTGAAAGCGCTTTTGAGGAGCTGAAGGACGGCAAAAAAGGGGTTGTCATCCTGCACGGCACTGACACAATGCACTATTCTGCAGCAGCGCTCTCGTTTGCAATAGCCAGTCTGAACGCCCCTGTCATATTCACAGGGGCCCAAAGAAGCTCTGACAGGCCAAGCAGCGACAACAAGCTGAACCTGCTAAGCTCTGTCTTCTCTGCTACCCAGGACATTGCCGAAGTGGGAATAGTCATGCACGCGGGCATAAATGACGACATCGCCTATTATAATAGAGGAAACCGGTCAAGAAAGATGCACAGCTCAAGAAGGGACGCGTTCAAAAGCATAGATATCCCTCCGTTGGCCAAAGTGGATTACAAGAAAAAGCTTTTTGAGCAGGTTTACGAATACAGAAAAAGGAGAGATTCCAAGCCAAAGCTCAGCAACAAATTCAACGGGAACATAGCCTTGGTTTATACCTATCCTGGCATGAGAAAGGAGGCAATAAAGGGGTTGGGCAACTATGACGGAATAGTGCTTGCAGGGACTGGCCTTGGGCATCTTCCAACCAACCCGCACAACGATCCTTTGGCAGTATCTCTAATAAAAGAGGTAAAGGAGCTCTGCGATTCAGGAATTCCTGTTTT
The DNA here is from genome assembly GCA_026396375.1 of Microcaldota archaeon. Taxonomy (GTDB): domain Archaea; phylum Micrarchaeota; class Micrarchaeia; order Anstonellales; family J096; genus JAPLWW01. The sequence goes on from JAPLWW010000034.1 coordinate 12,317, forward strand.
CATGGCTTCCCAGACAATATATGGAAGGATAAACATGGACATATATTCAGCAGGAAGGCTTATTCAGGAGGCGGGAGTCATGGGAAACGGGATTGACATGACGCCTGAAACTGCATATGTCAAGCTTTGCTGGTGTTTAGGGCAGGAAAAGAACGCGAAAAAAGTCAAAGAGATTATGGAAACAGATATTGCAGGCGAGCTCAGCGGAAGATCGTCAATAGCAGGCTATTCCCCTTTTTAAGGAAAAGAAAGGCATTAAAACCTAATAGCGCAAAATCAACCAATGGACCTATCTGAACTGCAGGAAATAGACAAAAAGGAGAAGGAAGGATCCGGACTGTCCAGCGTTCCGCATGACTTCTACGCAAGGTTGAGGATGGTCATAGGGTCCAAAAGGGATTCCATAACTAGGGAAAACATCCTTTCTGTAAGGGAATACGAGAACATCCTGATGCTCTCGAAAAGGATCCTCTCAAGAAGAATCTCAAAAATATCATATTTTGCCTCCAGGAACCTGGACCTGGAAAACATGACGAAAGAGGAGATGGAGCTTTATTCTGTTATTTCATCTTCGGCAAAGGCGTTGACAGACCTGGTTGACAAGGGACTGGAGGATTACAAGGCTGCGCCAAAGGAAACTGCAAAAAAAGAGCCGGAGC
>JAPLWW010000102.1 GCA_026396375.1 Microcaldota archaeon
ACCAGCAATGACAGCGTCATAAGGCATAGATACGACAACACAGTCATGGGGCTGTACAGGATGTTTTGGCGCTACGGCAGGGGCGGCATGTCTGTCATAGAGAGGAGGAAAGGCATTATTCTGGAAAGAGGCTGGTTGGCGCTAATGAAAAGGCTTGTCTTTGCCCCATATCTGCTGTTCACATCCGAGCAGAAAGGCAGGAGATTAAGCCTGTTTGAAAGAGCGGCATTTTGCTTTCTCAAACGCGTTCAGATACTCGGGCTTTACATGGGCAGCCGTTCCAGCGGGAGGGAATAGTCTGCTGCGCTCCGGATTGGAAATTCCCATGGGAGGCTAGGGTAGAGCAGTTTCACCTTTTCAGCAGCATCTGCGCAAGCGCAATCGGCAGGCGGATCCAGTTGGCTGGATAGCAGAGGAAAAACAGCTTCGAGCAGGGTGAGATGTTGAATCTTTCCTGAAGTATGAAAGCGGGAGGGAACAGCCTGTCCCATACGAAATAGCAGGCCCACATGAAAACCGGCTTTTTGAGATAGGATAGAAAGGAATGCGGGCGCAGCCTGGCCATGACTGATGGATGCACCTTGGTTCCCGGCTTTGCCTGGAAGTCCAAGAACCGGACCGTGAGATAGGCCAGCTCCGTTTGCTTTGATGCGGCCAGCAGCTCGATGAAACCATCCCAATCTATGTCATAGTTGTCGATTATGATGTTTATATCGCGAACCCATTTTTTCATGTCGCAGATGAACATGTGGTTGTACGCGTTGTGCAAAAGGACTTCCAAAAGCTGCAGTTCCTTTTGGGGGCACGGGACTCTTACGCCATCAATTTCGAGGCAGACCTTGTTGCGGAGAGGGTAAATCCCATAATCCGGCGCATAATTGAACAGCCTGTAGTGTATCTCGACAGGCGTGGCGCCTGGGGATATCATGGAGATGTCATGGGCATTGCGAATTTCGTCTTTTTCGACAAAAGCCAGCTCTCCCATCCTTTCATAGTCATATCCGAACTCCTGGATTAACAGTTCTGCGACTTTTTTGGCGTCGGATCTGCTAACGAAGATATCGATATCCCCGAATTGGCGGGCGCGATCAAAATACCAAAGGGAAATCCCCTTAAGGACGGCATAGTCTATCCCTCTGCTGTTCAGGAATCTAATCACTTTGAGAGAGTCCCTTAGGATCATTTTTATGTAAATTCCCTTGTTGTGCATTTCTATATACGCAGCCAGCTTCCTTTTTGACTCTTCGCTTATTCTTTTTTTTGACAGATCCGGATTTTGCCCAATGCCAGATTTGACAATATCAGTTTTCCCGCTGTTGCCGCGGGAGTTTTCCTCGGCCCCCATCATTGAATACTGGATAGGAAGGTTAAAATACCTAATCAAAAACGGAATCGCCGCGGATTATCCTTTAAGCTTCATTTGGGACAGCAATCCTGCGAACCGGGATTTTTTTCTCACGTCTATCGCCCTGCCGGGCTTTCACAACTTCGTTAGCCAGCGATTCGGTGAATCCGATTACCGCGAATTTCGTCCCGCAATAGACCGCAAGCTCCCTATAGCCGATCTTGCCGCATATTGAGGCGATGTTGATGATTATGCCTTTTTTCCGGGCCAGCATTACAGGAAGGAAGGCCTTGGTAAAATAGACAAGGCCGCGGAAGTTGGTGTCTATCATGGAATCAATTTCATTGTTCTTGTTGTAGTTAAAATTTTTCAGGAAGCCGATCCCTGCATTGTTGACAAGAATGTCGACAGGGCCGAGCTTGGAGACTTCCTTTACCAGATTTGCGATTTCCTTTTTGCTGGTTACGTCGCAACTGAAAGCCCAGCATTTGACGCCGAGCTTTTCAATGCAGGATTTTGCATCGGCCATGAGCCTCCTGTTCCTCGCCGCAATGACGATGTCAATGCCGTTTTCGGCAAGCTTGCGCGCGATGGCCAACCCGATTCCCCGGTTTCCTCCAGTGACAATCGCCAGAGTCATACCATCGCCCTGATGCCTGCAAAAAGAGGAATTATATTCAGTATCGCAGGCCTGCCAAAAAATCCGAAATGCCCATTCTCCTTAAGCGGCGTTATGATCCTCATGAGGTTAATAGTATATTGACAGTTTAAAAAACTTTTTCTGGATCAGCCTATTCTGCGCCTCTTTTTGGAAGGAAAGAGATACCGAAAAGCCCAAAAAGCCAGCTGAATATTCCAGGAACTTTGGAACTGCCAATCCAATCCCATCAATCGGCTCACTGCATAGCTTCCAGAATTGGTTAATTTACGGGAACGTTTTCCTTGATATCGACAGGTAGAAAACCTTATTGTCCTCGACAATCGCGTAAACCAGGTCCTTCCTCATCTTTCCCGCCTCCCCCAGGTCATTTCCAAGCTCATTGAGATCAATCTTGTCTGAATTAAGGACTCTCAGGAGCCAGAGGGTCCTGTCCTCGCCTCTCCTGAATCCCTTTCTGTAAACCCTGAAATAGTCGTTTGCCTCTGAGAAACTGATGATGTAGCTTTTTTCCCTAAGGTCCTTGAACACAAGGTATTTCCTAGCATCTATCTTCGGCTTTTCCCCTGAAACATAGCCTTTTTCTATCGCATAATAAAGCTCAAGCTCTGAAAGAAAAATAGAGCCCTCCTTTTCAATGCCGAAGCCAAGGTCAATCAGCTTCCTGTCCTTTGGGATGGAAATCATTCGTCGTCATTCCCTTTTACAAGCTTTATCTTTCCCATCTTGCCATTGATTTCGCTATAAATGGCATCGCATGCTTTTGCAGGAAGGTCCTCCACAATAAGGTCAAGGTCAGATTCCCCTGCGGTGTCTATCATAAGGGTTTTTGTGCCGAAGATCCTGTCCCCTATGGTGACCTGGGTCCTTGTGTTGGATATCTTGTAGAAAGGATATGTTATCTCCCTTTTTGTCAATATTCCTGTCCTGTATACAAAGGCCTTGTCTGAAACCTCGACTGATGTTGTGCTGTACCTAAGATATTCAATGACATCAAGAAGGATGGAAAAGATTACAACTGCAATGAACGGGTAGATGAAATAATCGCCCAGATAGGTTTTCAAAGTTTCCTGGAAGAAGAACATGGTCCCAAGAAGGATCAATGCGACGATGAGTGTCGAGGCCCTTTTCTTTATATGGTTCCTTTTTGCTGTTATTGGCATAAGGTGATGAATATGGAAAATGTTTAAAAACATGCCCTTGCAAGAAAGGATAGCCCAAGAATAAAGGTATTTAAATGTTTCAGGGCAAAGGTTAGCACTACTATGGTGATTCAATGGTAAAAGTATATGATGTTGAAACAGATAAGCTGATAATAGAGACTGCCAAGAAGCTGAAGGAGATGGGGCTGAAAAAGCCGGAATTCGTTGGCCTGGTCAAGAGCGGAAGCCACACTGAAAGGCCCCCTGAGCAGGAGGATTTCTGGTGGATGAGAGTCGCTTCAGTCTTGAGGAAGGTTTACATAAGCGGAAACATCGGGGTCAACAAGCTGAGGAGGCAGTACGGCGGAAGGAAGAAGTTCGGCATAAGGCCGGCGCACTTCAGGCTTGCGGGCGGAAAGACCAACAGGGTTGCGCTCCAGGAGCTTGAAAAGCTGGGGCTGATCAAGAAAGGGGAGAACGGAAAGGGAAGGGTAATAACGGGTGCAGGCGAGAAACTGCTTGACAGCGTCGCCTTTTCTGTGAAGAAAAGCAAAGGTGCGGAGTGATGGAAGAGGGCCAGGGGCAAAAGCAGAATGAGGAGATAAGCAAGCTGCTGAAGATCGGCATGTCTCAGGATGCTTACCAAAGGCTCATGAATGTGAAGGCCGCTGACCCGAAGATATATGAGGCATCGTTGAAGTATATAATTTATTATATTCAAAAGGGGCAGAAAATAGAGGAAGGGTCGTTGCAGAAGATTCTGGCAACAGTGTCCTCTTCCCTTAGGAAGGAGATGAACATAAAGTTCTTGCATAAATGAGGAATGATGACATATGAGTAGGATAAAAAGCAACGCGCTGAAGATGTGGCTGGCAAAGAAGACAAGGAGCAACAGGGGAGTACCCACATTTGTCGTGGCAAAGACAAAGATGAAGGTAAGGACCAACAGGAAGAAAAGGACCTGGAGAACGGATAAGCTGGGAACCAGGAGGATGAAGAAAAAGATATTCAAGGGATGTGATTAACATGGATGAATCTGTTTACATGATAAATTTGAGGGACGCTTTCGAGAAGCCGAGGAACAAGAGGGCCAAGAGGGCAATGAAGATGATCCGAGAGTTTATAGCAAAGCACTCAAAGACGCCTTTGGAGAATGTAAGGCTAAGCAACCACTTGAACTCGCTGGTATGGGCAAGGGGAATCCAGAAGCCTCCGAGAAGGGTCAAGGTGAAAATGATAAGGTCCAATGGGAAATCCTATGTTTACCACATTGACGAGAAGATAGAGGTTCCGAAAGAGGAGACAAAGGAAAAGAAGGAGGCAAAGGAGCAGGCGAAAGAGGAGAAGAAGGAGGAAACAAAGAAAAAGGAGGCGCCTGTGGAGAAGAAGCTGGCCAAGAAGGGAAAAGACAAGGACAAGAAGGCCGCCGCTTCAAACAAGCAGGAAGATATTGGATGATAGGCAAAACCCATTATTATGGAAACCCGTTCATAGGAATATTCGCAAAGGCGAACGACTCCTTTGCCTTTGTCCCAAAAGGGTGCAGCCCGGCATTCCTCGATGCCTTGAAGGAGCATCTGGGAGTTGAGCTGATAGAGACAACGATAAACAGCAGCAACCTTATCGGGATTTACATGGCAGTCAGCAAGGAATTCGTGTTTTTGCCGGAAATAGCGGGCAAGGCGGAACTGGAGGAGATCAGGCAGAGCGGGCTTGAGGTCATTGTGACCGGGGAAAGGCACAATGCCTGGGGGAACAACCTTGCGATAAACTCCAAGGGAGGGATAATCAACAAGGACATGAACCCCAACATAATAAGGTATCTGGAAAACATAACAGGGATAGAGATAATTCCGATGGAGCTTGAGAATTACAACACCATAGGCTCTGTTGTTTTGGCAACCGAGAGGGGATTTGCCCTAAAGAACAACGCGACAGAGGAAGAGATAAAAGAAATAGAGTCGATCCTCAAGGTGAAGGGAGGGATTGCGACTGCAAACATGGGAAACGTGTTCATTTCAGCATGCGCCCTGGCAAACTCAAGAGGCCTTGTCATAGGGGACATGACAACAGGGATAGAGCTTGCAAGGCTGCAGGATTCGCTGAATCTTTTGTAGGTGAAAACATGATAAGCTATGAGGATTTTTCAAAGCTGGATATGAGGATAGGGACTGTATTGACTGCGGAAGAGGTTCCAAGAAGCGACAAGCTTATCAAATTGACAATGGATTTCGGGACTGAGCAGAGAACCCTTATGGCAGGGATAAAGAAATGGTACGCCCCTGAGGCGCTGGTTGGGAGGCAGATAGCAATCCTTTTTAACCTTGAGCCCAGAAAAGTATTTGGAATTGACAGCCAGGGAATGATACTCGCAGCGGAGGATTCTGCGGGAAATGTCTCTGTATTGGGTGTCGACAAGAAGATGGAAAACGGAGCAATGGTGAAATAGATGAAATTCAAGATAACAGGATCAATAAACTTGGGAGATGAAGGCAAAAGGAGCTTCGAGAAGGAAATCGAGGCGAAAAGCGAGAACCATGCAAAGCACCTGCTGTTTGCGTTTTTCGGGTCAAACAACGGGCTTCCTAGAGCCAAGGTAAAGATAGATGCCGTTTCCAAGGTGTAATCATGGAAGAAGACGAAAGAAGGATGGCCATGGAGGAAAAGGCAAGGTTCCTTGACTCAAGATTGAGGATGCTGAGGGAAAACCTCGAAAGGACAGCCCAG
>JAPLWW010000022.1 GCA_026396375.1 Microcaldota archaeon
AACTTTAGAATCAGCGGATGGAAAGAAATATGAAATAAGGAACATGATTACGCTCTGCAGGTGCGGAAAATCAGGCAACAAGCCCTTCTGCGACGGAACCCATCTTTCGGCAGGTTTCAACGACGGCCTGATGTCTAAATAAATGTAGGGACATGTTGAATGTTTAAAAACTCTTTGATGCAGGTAATATGTCATGACAACCGCAAAACAAATTCATTCTAAAAAAGGGTCAAAGCCAAAGTCTGATATGAAAAAGACATTGAGGATGGCAAAGGATGCCATTGAGGCGAAAAAGGCACCTGTAATTGTGCCAAAGCCAACCCTTGCAAAAAGGGCATGGACTGCCGTAAAGAACAATTACAAGAAAGTCGGAGCCACGGCAAAGAAGGGAACGAACAAGACGCTTGGATTCGCATGGGGCGCATCATGGAGAACCGCAGTGACAGGTGTTTTGGTCCCATTCGCCAGCTATTACCTGAACACAGTTGCGCAAAGCTATCATACTGCAGTTGTAAAGGGAGTCCATTATTCAAGCACGGCAAAGGAAGCCTGGGCCCAAATGCTCAACGCGGTTTCCCCTGCAGTGGACAAGATCGCAGACCATCCCATAACATCAACATTGGTTGCGGCTGCGGCATGGGTAACATACAAGTATACGAAGCCTGCTGCAAAGTAATCCTTCAGCTTTATTTTATCTGTTTTTTAATCAATTAAAAAATCAGATTGATTCTATCTTATCCTTAAGCTGATTTACCAATGTTTCAGTATTTGAATCCTCAAAGCAGGCCTTAAGATAAGCGTCTGTAACGCAGGATTTGTAGCGTTCTCCCATTTTCCTGATTTCAGGATCCTTGCTCTGTGAATATGCAAGAGCAACGCCGAAAAAGAAGGGCTGGTTTAGAGATGCATCTTGATAATGATTGGTCAAATCGCTGAACAAGTCAACATTCCTCATCTTTGAGCTTATCTTCTCGTATGTTTTACTGTCCAATTTCGGGAACTTCAATCCATAAAGGTAATCCAACACTGATTTTTCGTCCTTGAATTTAATCGGATGTATCATAAAGAAATTCTTCAGCAAGGAGTAATAAACCATTTCCTCAAAATTCCTGTTTTCCTTGACTGATTTCCATAAAGGAGTGTCAGGAAGGTCATCAAGGGACTTGTTGGAGTATATCCTTATCATGCTCTCTCCAATGAAAGCCAGCATCCTGAATTCCTCTTCAGAGAACATATTGGATAAGATTGGTCCTCTTAACATTCCAATATCATCTCGGTTTTCCGCCCTTTCCCCTGACACAAACTGGAACCTCCTTATGACCACAACCTTTCCTATGCCTTCGGTTCCCTTGTCTGCATAAAGAAGGGCATTTTGAAGAGCCGCCTTTGATATTAAGCCTTGGCTTTGCCACTCATTTGCCTTGGCCAGAATAGCTGAGCTTTCCTTCAGTTCATTGACCTCTATTGCTGATGCTATATCCTCTATATGGCTTTTCTTAAGCATTAAAAGGAAATGAGATATTCCTGACATTTCATCGTTATATTTTTCATTCAGCAGTAAATATGCCTTTTCAAAATCAGGAGGGAGCTCTTTCCCCTGATAATAATTGATGTCTCTAGCTATGCAAAATGCTGCGCAGAATCTTATCAAATCCGCGGTTATGTGGCCGTCGCTTCTTCCGTTCACTTCCCTTGGCATCCTAACCATGTCATGCACAAGGCCGGTTATCATTGACAATGCCATTATATCTGATTTTGCTTCAAGGATAGGGATTTCCTGCTCAATGTAGTTTACAGAAGCTATTGCTGCCCTTAGCATGTGGCCTGAGTTGTGCGCGGAATTCCTTTTTTCCTCATTCTCTGCCCTTTCCTGGTTTTTGTATAAGGAGACGCTGGAATCTATGAATTTAGATAGATTCTTCCTGCAGGACTCCTCAGATAAAGGCTCCTCGAATATTCTTAATTTGTTTCCATTTGAAGATTTTTTTTGCTTCGAATCCAATTGCTTTTCCATTTTTTACACCCTTGCCTTCTTTGCAACCATCACTGTTGCCAAGTCTCCTTTTCCCATCTTCCTTGACAATTCGACGTATTTGCTCCTGGAATCCGCGTCAAAGCAGAATCTGCTTGTGTTAAGGTTCATCTGCCTTGCAACAACCCTTTCATGGCCTTCCAGCACATATATAGGGGATTTTACCCCTTTTTCCGAGAAGATCTTTCCGACTTCAAGCCAGAATTTTAATATGCCGGAGTCAGCAAGCGCCTGCTTTGCGCTTTTTGCCATGAACGCATTCCTAAGATCCGAAGCTGTCAATGAAAAGTATTTCCTGAACTCGTTAAGCTCGCATGTCTTTATGCCTGCCTTTATCTCCTCGCATTTCTCTATAGATGACAATACATTCTGAACGAAAGGAACATCTCCTCTTTCTGAAATCAGCGCTAGCATCCAATAGATCCTTTCAGGAGTCTGCGAAAGGCCGTCATACCAGTCCCCTATGATAAAAGGAGCACCCGGCTTCAATACCCTTGAAATCTGCGCCAAATGCTTTGTGGTTGAATTGTGGTGCAATGATGCATTTGCAACTGCAAAGTCTACGCTATTGCTATCCAGCTTGGTTAAAGCGCCTATATCTGTGCCTGCAATGCATCTTACAATAATATCATGGCTTACATAAGGCAATTTCATCTCTGTTTTAAGCTTGTTTATCGCATCCGATGCAGCTACCAATCTTGAGATTGAAGGCTCAATAAGGATAAATTCAAATGTCAATGGATGATTGAAATCAAGCGCAAGAATCCTTTGCGCAACTGCCAATGAGGTTGCGCCTGCCCCTGCCCCTATGTCCGCGATTACATATTTTTCCCTGGAAGGGGCATTCTGGATATAATCAAAGACGTATTCCCCTATCTTCTGGTTCATAAGCATATTGACATCCCCCAATCCTGCATTCGTGGAAGCCTGGCCAACAAGAGTGTTCAGGGAAGGGTCCGTGTCCTTCCATTCGACAGAATAAGCATCTTGGGATGCAGAATACAGCCAATCCATGTTATGATCCGTAATCGAAATGCCCCAATTAGGATAAGCATAGTCGCTCACCCTGAGGATGCTTCCCAAAGGAACAGGGGACCATTCAGTCAATTTATTAACATCATTTATCCTAACTATAATATCCGATATAGAACTAGCTGGTTTCATGTTATTAATTGTGTACAAAAGAGTTTAAAAATAGCTCCATTTACCCTATATTTTATAAACATAGTATTCTATCCTTTAATTTGGTGAAAAAATGGTCTATATAAAATCAATTGCGCCGACAAACATCGCCGTCGTAAAATATTGGGGCAAAAATCCAAAATGGGAGAAATACCTTGTTCCTTTAAAAAGCTCGGTTTCCTTCACTGTCCAGGATTTCTATACTGAAACAGAATTGAGGGTAAACAAAGGAACCGGAAAGATCCTATTCAACCTCAATGACAGGGAAATAACCCCTGAAATGAAGGAATATGAGTATGTCAGCGAGATGTTCGGAAAAACCTTTGAGCTATTTCCGAATACAAAGAGCTATGACTATGAGGTAAAGAGCAAGAACAACTTCCCGACAGCCGCAGGATATGCGTCCTCTGCAAGCGGATTCGCGGCATTGGCAAGGGCTTTGCAGGGCGCAATGAAGGAGCTGGAACCAGAGTTTTACAGCAGGTATATGCATATGGAAAAGGGGGATAAGCCCAAAGAAAGAGGGGCCTGAGGCATTCCAAGGGGATAAGCTGCATGACCAGATATTCTCAAGCTATTCAAAAACCATGGTTTTGCCAGACGAATGGCCTGAATTCAGGTTGATTTACACCAAAATCCAGGAAAAGGAAAAGAAGATAAAAAGCAGGTCTGGAATGAAGACCAGCGTGCAGACGTGCCCTATATACAACGACTGGATAGATTATGAGGAGAGGATTGCGATGCCCGCAGTCATCAAGGCAGTCCAGAACAAGGATTTCCCGTCATTTGCAAAGCTGGCAATGCAGTGCAGCGACGGCCTGCATGCAGTAATGGGATACACTTACCCAAGGATAGTCTATCTCAATGAGAAATCCCAGGAGGTAATCGACGCTGTTAATGAATTGAATAGCGGAGAAATGAAGGCTGCATATACCTATGACGCAGGGCCTAACGCAATAGTGTTTACCCTGGAAAAATACGAAAGCCAGGTGGTTGAACAATTGGCCAAGATAATCCCAAGGGAAAACATAGCAGTGACCAAATTGGGAAAAGGATCAAGGATAACCAAGGTGGAAAAATGATAAGCGTTCCTGGAAAGATACTGTTTTACGGAGGATTCAGCGTGCTTGAGAAGGGAAATCCATCATTGAGCATAGCTGTTTGCGACGAAAACGGAAAAGGGGTTACTGCAGAATATGAGGAGGGAGAGAGAAAAATAATATCCCCCCAGTTCGGGCTTGATTTGGAACCCAAGCTTGAGGACAGCCAGATAGTCTCATTTGCTTATATCTTCGCTGAAAAATACCTGAGCGGCTGCGCGAAGCTGAAGAACAATACCAAGATAACTCTGGAAAACAGCCCTATTTTTGGGGAAAGGAACCAGAAAACAGGGTTGGGAAGCTCTGCTGCGGCGACAGTGGCAGTGGTAAAGGCCCTTTTTGAGGCAAACGGCCTTGATTCTGATGCCCATGTTGAGACAATACACAAGATCTCGCAGCTGGCATATGCCGCATATTCCAAAAAAGTAGGCTCTGGATTTGACATAGCGACAAGCTCTTTTGGCAAAAGCATAATCTACAAAAGGTATGACCCTGCGGAACTGAAATTGCCTGCAACATTTGAGTCAGAAGAGGTTGAAAAATCCGTAAAGGAATCTGTCAACAAGCCCTGGGAATGGATAACGGCAACGCCTTTTGAGTTTCCAAGGCAGTACAGCATGATATTCTTCAACATCAAGAGGGGCAGCACATCAACAATAAGCTCAGTCAAGGCAGTTATGGAATGGAAGATATCAAACGCTGAGGAGTATAAAAAAATAACAACTTTGACCCTATTGAGCCTGAGCAGCTGAAAAACATAATAGAGGAGGCTGAAAAGATAGATGGGGTTGTAGCAGGAAGATGCCCAGGGGCTGGAGGATACGATGGACTGGCTTTCATAGTCAAAAGGAATTTTGAGAATATGAGCAAGATCCTGGATATAGGAAACAGCCAATCGCTGAAACTGGACCATATAAAAATAAAGGTGCTATGATGTCTGGAAAAGGATACGGAAAAGTGATATTGTTCGGAGAGCATTTTGTTGTCCATAATGAACCTGCAATAGTCTCAGGCCTCAAGAACCTTGTCACTGTCATGGAAGTCGAGGAAGGGCCATGGAATGCTGAGCTTGACGAGCAATCCAAGCAGGGATATGCCGCTGTTGCAAAGGCATTGGGCATAGAAGGAAAGACATTTACGTTAACAACAGAGGAGATTGTTCCAATGAAGCAGAACCTTGGAAGCTCTGCCGCGTTTTACGTATCATTTGCAAACGCATTGAACAAGAAATATGGGCTTGGCAAAACAAAGAATGACATAAACAAGGCTGCATACCAAGGAGAGGTTTTTATACATGGAAAGCCTTCTGGGATAGACACGTCCGCGTCAACATTCTGCAAGCCGTTGATATTCAGGAAAACCTTGGATGGATCATTCATAATCAAGAAGCTTAAGATAGGCGCTCCAATCCATCTTCTGATAAGCAATACTGGGCCAAAGAAAGGGACAGGTGAGCTTGTCGCCCAGTTTGGCGCATTGAAGGAGAAAAATGCGGTTTCCAAGGATGTTTTCAAGCTTTACAAGGCAATATTCAACAATGCCAAAAAAGCCATAAAGGAAGGGGATATGGAAAGATTGGGATTCCTCATGGATCTTGACCATGGGTTGTTGGCAGCCTTTAACTTATCAACCAAGAACATAGAAAAAGCAAGGATTATCATGAAAGAACATGGCTCATTGGGATCAAAGATAACGGGTGCAGGAGGAGGAGGAAACATAATAGGCCTGTTCAGGAGCCAGGATGATGCCGAGAAAGCAAAAAATGAGCTTGGAAATGAAGGTTTCATGACGCTGTATGCCAGGATTGAGTGATGCAGGATGAAGGAAAGGAATGCTGCGTTTTTCGGCCTTTACGAAAATCTTTTCATTGTCTTAAAGGAAGAGTTGGGAGAAGAAAAGGCGCTGGAGATGTTCCGCAGGATAATGGAGCGCGGCCTGAAGGCTGCGTATGATGCCTCAAGCTTCGAGCGCGGTAATGAAAACTCCTTTGTAAGTACTCTTAAGCAAAGGGATGAAAGCGTGGGCCTAAGGGTCAATTTCCCTGTTGTAACCAAAAACAAGATAATCTACCAGTTCCTTGACGACCCTTTCCCTGGATTGAAGAACGCTGTTGATTTTCACAAGCTGGATGACACGTATATATCCTTCAAGGTAAGATACTTGCTTGGTGAAGGCTGGACTTATAAAACAACAAAGCATATCTGGAAAAATGATCCCTATATTGAACATGTCATCACAAAAAGCTAGAAAAGCCATGGATTTGAGCCCTTTTGTATTCAGATTGAGTGAAACAATTTTACCAAAAAACTGCTGAAGTTAAGTGATATATAGCTTTTCTTGATTTTATTTGGTCATTTGCGATAAAACAAACCTATTTAAACACTTTTATGCATAAATATAGAAGTGCAAAACTTATATACAAAAGAAAAAATTGTCGGCAAAAAAGCCCCCTCTCCCAAGGCAATAAATCCAGCCTTGGACAAGCATGTCATTATCAACAGCAGACCTGTGCGCTTCGGCTCATTCAGCCCTCTGTTTGAGAAGAAAGGGATCAATGGTTTTCATTTTGACTATTCGACTTCAGGAATTCACCGCTCAAATTATGTCGTAGGCAGATACATGGGCAATGATATAGGAATACGCTTCGGAAGGATGCCCTGGCTCTATGAGAGAGAGGCAGAGGCGCTGGAGAAATTCTCGCATCCGGGAATGCCCAAATGCCACGGGATAGGGCATCTGCAGACCAATGCAGGGGATTTCGGCTATATGCTGCTCCAGCATTTTCCAGGCACAGTTCTTTCAAAGGCAGTGGATTTCTCATCGCGCGAAGGCACGAAAAAGAGCATCGGGATACTATCCTCCATAGTTGACACCATAGACTATATGCACTCGATGGGCGTGGTTCACCAGGACATAACCTCAGACCATGTGCTGGTGCATAAAAAGGGCATTTCATTCATAGATTTCCACCTATGGGACAGCACAGATACTCGCCATCCGATAGCAGACTTCTGCGGATCTGAGATTCCCCCAAGCATCATAGAAAGCGTGCTGAGCTCAGGTCCTCTTGGAACAAAAAAGCAGGCTGAATGGGAGCCTAGGGGCTACGGGAGGATGCTCAAGGCTATAATCCCTCCTGATATAAAGAGCGACCTTTTGAATTGCCTGAGGGGCCTTGCGGACCGCCTTACAAAGAAATCAGGGAATCCTGCTGATGCAGAATCCAGGGAGGCTGTCAGCGCCGAGATAAGGCAAACTTTGAGCTCGCTTACGCTTGATTGAAGATAAATTGATAGACGCCATCCCTTAGGTTTATAAGCCTTTAACCGCTTAATAGCTTCTGCGTGATATTAATGGATAATAGAAGGAACGGTGGAAGGTCAGGAGGAAGGTTCAGGAGCAGCGGCCCAAGAAGGGAAGGAGGCAGCTTCGGAAGCCCTGGCTCTAGCAGAGGAGGAGGCTACAGCGGAGGCAGGCCCCGCGAAGGAGGCTATAGCCGGCCAAGCGGCGGAGGATACAGCAGGCCTAGCGGAGGCGGATTTGGAGGGGACCGGGGCCCAAGAAGGGACAGCGGTTTCGGAGGAAGGCCAAGGGAAGGAGGAAGCTCATTTTCAGGCTCAAGGCCCAGGGAAGGGGGATATGACAGGCCCAGAAGCGGCTTTGGCGGAGGAGACAGACGGCCAAGGGAAAGCGGTTTTGGCGGCGGAAGGCCCCGCGAAGGCGGATTCAGCAGGCCTCGGGAAGGAGGCTTCGGAGGCCCAAGAAGGGAAGGAAGCTTTGGGCAGGGATCAGGAAACCTAAGGGAAAGGTTCATGCACAAGGCAAGGCAGAAATTCGAGGAATACAGGGCAAGGGAGGACCTTTACCTTATGGAAGTGGATAGAGCCATTGTTGACTTGGACAAGACAACAAATCTCATAGGGGAAAGGCTTGAGGAATGGCTTTCATTCTATATCGGGGGCATTAGGCTCGCAGACAGGGTCAATTTGGCCAAACTGATCATTCTTATAGCCGACAACAGGGAGATAAACCCTGAGAATGTGGGGCAGATACTGAACAATAAGGAAACAGAGCTTGTTCTTAATAAAATGATGGACAAGGCAAGGGACATCCAGGAAAAGGACCTGGTTTACATAAAAAGATATGCCGAAAGCCTGATCTATCTTAATGACCTTAAATTGTTTTACGAGGAGGAAATAGACTCATTGGCAAACAGGATAGCGCCCAGCGCGACATATATGGTCGGAGGAAAGGTTGTTGCAAAGATGATCTCCATTGCAAAAGGATTGGATAGGCTGTCTGAGATGCCTGCAAGCACAGTCCAGCTTTTGGGGGCTGAAAATGCTTTGTTCACATTCATCAAAGGAGGCAAAAAAGGGGATCCCCCTAAGCATGGAGTCATCCTGTTTGCGCCCCAGGTTGCGGCAGTAAGGAAGGAGAACAGGGGAAAGATGGCAAGGACCCTTGCTGCAAAGCTCCTCATAGCATTCAAGGTGGACAACAACAAAGGAGAGTTCATCGGAAAGCAGCTGAAGGAGGCTGTTGAAAGAAGGATGAAGTCCTTAATGTGAAAAAATGAAGATCCTGATTGTCTGCGACTTGCACGGAAGCATCGAAGCGCTTGAAAGGATAAGGAAAGCGGATTATGGCGCCCTTATCATAGCCGGGGATCTCCAATACCCTGAATATGCAAAAGAGGTTGCTAAATTAAGGGACCTTTATTTCATACCTGGAAACATGGACATGCCTGTTCTAGAGATAATGAAGGAAAAGGACATCCATGGAAAAACTATTCTATTGGGGAAGATAAAGGTGGCTGGATTCGGATTTGCCTCCCCTGGGCCATTCCATACTGAAGGCGAGATTGAAGAAAAGGAGATAGAGGATGGCCTGTCAAAGCTTGATGTTGATAGCAATACTTTGTTGGTAACCCATTCGCCTCCCTACGGAATATTTGACGAAGTGGGAGGAGGCCATGCGGGAAGCACTGCTATCAGGGAATTCGTGTTCTCAAGATCCCCTTTCATGCACGCCTTCGGCCATATCCACGAGATAGAGGGAAGCGAAAGGATAGAAGGCATAGAGTTCATTAAGTTGCCTCCTGCAAAGATGTTGAGGGGTGTTTGGCTGGATGATGAAACGCGCGAGTTTAGGTTCGCTGACCTTTGAAAAGACAGAATTCGAAGGCATAGAAAAGATGATAGTTGCAATCTTCCCAGACTCAAAGATAACAAAGGAAAAGGAAGACCTGTTTTACAGGGCCAATCTGCTTGGAAAGGAGATAGGATTCCTGCATCTTGGAAAAAGGAAGATTGGATGGAAGGTAATCGGGATAGGCGTTGTCCCTGAATACAGGGATCATGGATACGGGACAGAGATACTGAGATTCGGAATAGACTTGGTAAGGAGAATGCTCGGGCACAGCTTGTCCCTTTCAGTTGAGGAAAACAACCTGGAAGCGATAAATATTTACTCCAAATTGGGATTCAGGAAAATCGGAAGGTCAGGGGAAAA
>JAPLWW010000085.1 GCA_026396375.1 Microcaldota archaeon
AAGCATTAGAAAACTTCAACATGGCCATACTGCTCAATCCCCTGTTTTCCGAGGCCTATTTCAGCAGGGCACTGACTTATTATAAATTAAAGGAATATGACAAGTCCATTGAGGACTATGCCAAGGCAAGCGACTATGATCCCAAGAATCCCACGATATTCAACAACAGGGGGGACTGCTATTACAGGAAGCAGGACTACATGTCTGCCATAAAGGACTATGACAAGGCGGCGATGCTCAACCCGGCATACATGAAGGCATATTACAATAGGGGGCTATGCTATGCGTCCCTGGAGCAGTATGAGAAGGCAATTGAGGATTTCACCAAGGTCATTGAATTGAAGCCTGATTTTGCAGAGGCATTCCATCTCAGGGGAATATCTTCCGAGTATTCCGGGGATGTTGAAAGCGCGATAAACGACTACAAGAAGGCATTGGAGCTCAAGCCGACATTGTCGGAGGCAAAAGCCCACCTTGACGCAGCCAAGTCCAAGCAGGAGGGAGGAGGCGGGGAAGGAGGGGAAGGCAAGGCCGGCTCGGACATAAAGATGGTGGAAACGCCGAAGATAAATTTCATTGACGTAGCAGGAATGGAGAAGACAAAGGAGGAGATAAGAAGGTCAATCGTATATCCTATGATGAATCCAGACCTTGCAAGGGAATATGGAAAGCTTGGCGGAGGCGGAATAATACTGTACGGGCCTCCAGGATGCGGAAAAACATTCATAGTCAAGGCCGCAGCAGGGGAAAGCAAGGCAAACTTCGTGAATGCGAAGCTGAGCGATTTATTGGACATGTATGTGGGAAACACTGAAAAGAACATCCACAAGACATTCGAGCTTTCAAGGAAGCATGCTCCCTGCCTCTTGTTCTTCGACGAAGTCGAGGCAATAGGCGCAAGAAGGGACCAGCAGGGAGGCCCGGGCGGAAGCCAGAGCCTCAAGATGGCGGTCAACCAGATGCTTTACGAGATGGACGGGGTCGAGACCCATAACGACAATGTTTTGATTTTGGCAGCCACCAACGCCCCTTGGGACGTTGATCCGGCGCTGAGGAGGAGCGGAAGGTTCAGCAGGGCTTTGTACATACCTGAACCGGATTTGAAAAGCAGGATGAGCATTCTCAAGCTTCATGCAAAAAAAGTGCCGATTGAAAAGAGAATCCCCTGGTTCAGGCTGGGATTGGCAACAGAGGGATATGCCTCGGCAGACATGAAGGCGATCGTTGAAAAGGCCGCTGAGATACCCTGGATGGAGGCCTTCAAGGGAGGAAAGAAAAGGAAGGTAAGGACAGGGGATTTCATAGCCGCGATAAAGGACAAGAAGTCATCCCTGCCTCCGTGGTACGCCCAGGCAAACAACCAGATAGGCAAGCAGAAGGAAGTCACTTACATAGACGGAAAGAAGCATATCAAGGAAACTGAGAGTAAATTAGGTCCGGAAGAAAGGGAGCAATTTGACCCTCTGCTCAAGGTAATAAAAAGGAGAAATGCCATCTGGTCAAAGGCATTGACATTCATAATGAAGCAGCTTGGTGTATGGCTTCCCATACCGTTCTGATTTTTTTATCATCCGTAAATTGAGACAACCGCTGTCTTGTTGTTGTTTTCCACAACAGCCTCTATCTTGACATAGTAGGTTCCCTGGGTCAGGGATCCGTCTGTGGTGTTTATCCTGGCCTTTCCTGAAGCTATTTGGACCATCTGGGTTCCGTCATTCATGCTTGCTATGAATTCGGTTATGCATGATGTCCGGTTGCACAGCTGGGATGTGTTCACGTTGCTTATGGAAGGGGGAATGTAGACCTTTGCAAAGATCGCAGAAGGCGCCGCCCCGCTGTTCACTATTGAAGATGAGGATGAGAGTTGGGAAAGCGCGGCATTGACCTCCATCGTGTTTATTGAGGTGAATGCGCTTCCTGAGTTGATATATAGCAGTAGCAGCACTGGTATGAATATCATTAATACCAAAGCAATTATCATTATCGTCTCTACAGAAACCTGGCCTTTCATCAGATGTATTCACCCTCCTCAAGTATCTCTATTTGCGCCCTAGATTTTTTATTCTTTTGCTTGCTCTGCCATTTTCTGATAAGATTACTAAATTCAGTCTCAAGGATATTGAATCCCTCTACCAAATTGTATGCCTCAGCCTTTATGTTGACCGTTTGCGAGTTTATGCCGACTCTCAGGTGGATCATGTAGACGGATTTCCCCTTCTTGACCTTGATGTCCATATGGTCGATGTCAAATGATTTTCCAAATTTATTCAGAAGCCTTGAGAACATCAGCTTTGCGTCCTCGTAATAGAAAAGGTCCTCGCCGTGAAGCCCTGATATGAATACGCTTGGCTCCTTTGTTATCATCTTTGAGACAAGCTTAAGGAGGTCAATCGAGGGAATAACCCCTATCGGGTTGTTCGAGCTGTTCACCGCCACTGCGTAGGAGGTGTTGTGCCTTGCTATTTCTGAGGCAACCAGCGGGAGCATGTCCTCCTTGTTAACGAAGACAGACGCCTCCCTCATGAGCTGGCTTATCCCGATGTTGTCTTCCCCTATAACTGATTTCTTGAACTGCGAGTCCCTTGAGGTGTTTGTCCTTTCCATCAAAGGCAGGAAGTCAAAAGTGGATATCACTCCCCTGACCTTTCCGTTCTCAACTACAACCAGCCTTCTTGCATCCAGCTCCTTCATCAGCTTTTTAACTGTTGAAACAGTCTCCCTGATGTCTATGGTATAGACAGGGGTTGCCATTACCGCTGAGACAGAGATATTTGGTATCATCTTCTTTTCCAAAAGGCTTGTTATGAGGTCTGACCTTGTTATAAGCCCGTGGACGCTTCCCTTTGCGTCAACGACTGCCAATGCCTTGAAATGTCCGGCAAGGAATTTCTTGAGTATAAGCTCAATGTTGTCCATATCGGCTATCTCTATCTTTGGGGCCTTTATCATGACCGCCCCTGCATGAAGGGTTGCAGGCTGCTTTGTCATCCTTCCAAATGCCAGGTTCTTGTCGTCGACAATGCCGATATACTTGCTGTCCTCGGTAACAACCGCAGGCATCCCTGTCTCGATCATCCTGTCAAGGATCTTTGATACCGGTTCCTTAATGTCAATGATTACGGGTTTTTTTACATCCATGCAAACACCACTAATGAATGGAGAAAGAACATTTTTAAACAAACAGCATGGGCTTCCGCTATTGGCAGGGGAAATTTATGATATGGCGCGATTTTTATTACCTTTGGCGCACAAAGAAGGCATGCAGAAAAGGAAGCCGCTTAGGGAGATCATGCCCAAAAAGAAACCTGTCAGTCAGAAAACAGACATCGCGCCAAGCGAGAGGCCCAAATTATCCAAAATCGAGCAGAAAAGGCTAGATAATGAACTGCTGGATGCCGCCAACGATGACAACGAGGACATCATGGATATAAGGAGGTTGATAAAGGCAGGCGCAAGAATCGACGCAGAGAAGAAAGATGAGAAAGAGATTCAGATGGCCCCAGGCAGCGGGGAGACTCAAACCTTGGTCCTGGCTGCAACAGAACATGCGAAGCCGGCAGAAAACAGGAAAAAGGTTTTTGAAGCAAGAAAAACCGGGGACACTGCCCTGCAAAGGGCTGCATTCAAGGGGCGCACCCTGACCTGCGCCCTGCTAATCAAGGAATATGTGAAGGCAGGGGGCGATCCGAAGAAACTGATCCGATCTGAGAAAACAGGGGACACTGCCCTGAAATGGGCCGCGAATGAAGGGCATACAGAGACATGCGCTTTGCTCATCCAGGAATATGTAAATGCAGGGGGGGATGCAAGGAAACTCATAGAAGCCGAGAAAAAAGGCTGGACTGCCCTGCATTTGGCTGCATTCAAGGGATACCTCCAAACCTGCAAATTGATCATGGAGGAATATGAGAAGGCAGGGGGCGATCCGAAGAAACTGGTCAGCATGGAGGTTAAAGGAGGCTGGACTGCCATAGATTGGGCCCAAAACAGGGGGTACAATGAAACATCCCATTACCTCAGGTCATTCATCAACTGAAACATGGTATGGAAAAGAATCGATTATTTCTTGGAATCATACGGTAAATAAGCATAGAATGGTTTCAGTGATCAGAAGAAAAAATTTTCAAAAAATATAAACCGGTTGCCAGCGTCCCCCCAAGAACGCTGGCAAGGCGACCAGTTCCCCTAACCAAATAGAGTAATACTATAGGAAACCGAGTTTTTTTAAAGATTTCGTTTTATTGTGTTATGATATGAGAATGTATGTATAGAATACACGCAATTCCTGCAATAATATCATAAATAATCCAATATTTAATGCTTTCGCATAGTAATAAAGATTCAACAAAGGTTTGAAAAATGGCAAAAAGGATAGCGATAATAGACAGGGATTCCTGCACAAGGCAGGAATGCGGATACATATGCATGAAGGTATGCCCAGTCAACAGGATGAAGGAGGAATGCATAGTCATAAACGAGGAAGACCAATATCCGAACATAGACGAGGAAAAGTGCATAGGGTGCGGGATCTGCGTGAAGAAATGCCCCTGGGAAGCCATAAAGATAATCAACCTTTCAAAGGACCTTGGAACTCCAATCTTCAGCTATGGAAAGAACATGTTCAGCCTCTACGGCCTTCCTATCCCGAAAAAAGGCGAGGTCATAGGCCTTATCGGAAAGAACGGCATAGGAAAGACAACTGCCATAAGGGTCCTGTCAAAGCAGGTCAAGCCTAATTTTGGCGAGGAGAAGGACCTTAGCTGGGAGGAAATCAATAAAAGGTCATCCAATGACATAAAAAATTATATGGAATCCCTTGCCTCAGAGCAAAAAATATCGATAAAGCCCCAGGACATAGAAAGGATCAGGGAAAAGAAGATCAAGGTGAGCAGGCTCACAAAAACCCTTGGGATAGAGGACAGCATGCTTGAGAAATTTGAGCTGGAAAGGATAAAGGACAGGAAATTAAGTGAATTAAGCGGAGGGGAACTCCAGAAGCTCAGCATAGCCATAGCGATAGGCAAGCAGGCTGACATATATTACATTGACGAGATGACAAACTACCTGGACATCAAGGACAGGCTAAAAATCTCGGTCATGCTTAAGGAATTCGGGGAAAAGAATACGCTGATTGTTGTTGACCATGATTTGACTGTAATCTTTCATGAGGATGATAGCAGGCGTTGAGAATCCAGATAATATAGAGCTTGAGCACAAGTTCAAGATAGCTTACAAAAAGCAGTACCTTGAGCCTACAAAAGACACTGTCGAATCCATATTCTCCAAAGGGGACCAGTACATGATAGAAAGGGCAAAGGCGGTGCTGAGCCTCCCTGGAAACATCATGGACAAGCCTTTGGATGAGCTCAGCGGGGGGCAATTGCAGAAAGTCAGCATAGCCCATGTGCTTTCTTTGGAAGCAGGGATCTACCTTCTTGACGAGCCAAGCGCATTCCTTGATGTCGAGCAGAGGATAGCATTCTCACATCTCATAGCTGACTTTACGGAATACAGAAAAAAGCCGGTTTTCATAATAGACCATGACATCAGCCTTATTGACAGGGTCGCAAACAGGATAATACTCTTTTCAGGGGAAAAGTCAGTAAGCGGAAAGGGAAGCTCCATATTGCACAAGAAAGACGGGATGAACACGTTCCTCAAGGAGATGGACATCACCATAAGAAGAGATGTTGACACCTACAGGCCAAGGATAAACAAGCCAAACAGCGTATTGGACAGGGAGCAGAGGGAGAAGGGGGAATATTATTACACCACTAGCTGATTGAAAGGACTTCTCCCCTGTTTGACAGCACAACTTCTATTTTGTCAGATCCTGACCTCCATATGACATCCCAGCCGTTGTTTTCCAAAGGAGAAACCGATGGGACTGCATTTGGCTTGTATTTGGCAAAATCGCTTGCCTGGGAGGTTCCAGGCGCATTGACGCTTGCTATTATGGCCTCCTCCTCAAATGCGATGATGCATTTGCCATCTTTGCAAAGCGAACAGTCTTTTGTTATCAGCTCAGGCTTTGAAGGCTCAAACTTCTGCTCAGGGTAAAAATACTGCAGATGGTACCTTTGCGGGCATGTCGAGCTGTAGTTCTCGGTCACCCTCACCTTGACATTGAAGTAGCTTACGCCCCCATCGGTTGTTTCCGTTATGTTGACTATGTCTACTTTGTCTGCATCAGGGAATTTCATCCTTGCGTCGTCAAGGATCGCCTGCCTCTCGGTGAGCTTCATTTCCACCTGGCTGGACTGCTTGGGCATGTTGACATATGCCAAAAAAACGATTGCAAAAAATAGGACTATGAATGCTAAAACTGCCACTGGATTTACCTTCATCTTTACCACTTGAAGGTATATGATTGGGATTGTTTTTATTCCTTTCTGCGGTAGGGGGCACTAAGAAGTTTTCAAGCGCCCCCTAACGTTCCACCCCCAACCCAATGACGCAGTTTCTTTTGCGTAGACGACTAAAATAGCTTCTTTTGGGGTGAAGACTTTTTCTTCTCTGAAGAAAAAGGATCAAAGAAAAGGGCTAATCAGGAACATATTTAAACTCTTTTTTAGACAGATTACATTATGGCTGGATTGATTATTCTTAGGCACGCTGAAAGGAGCAGGATAAGCAACCTGCATGATGTGCTGCACGCAAGGATAACCAAGAGGGGAAAGGAGAGCGCAGAAGCCCTTGGCAAAATGATGTCGAGATTCTTCAAGGATGGAAGCATAAACGTCATGGCCAGCCAGCTGGACAGGTGCGTTGAAACCGCAAAGGCATTTGCATCAGGATACGGAAAGAACGCAGAATATATGGGAATTGAGCAGAAGGGCACGCTGAGCTACCTTTTCCCGGGAATGTCCGAATATCTACATCTTGAGGGGTTCTGCGAAAGCAGGCTCTCAGAGATATACGGAAGCATCATAAATACTGCTCCGAGGATGTTTGAGCATGATTATGCAGGGACGATAGGAAGATGGCTCGATGGGGAATTCAATAACATGATGATATCTCCCATCGACATGTACCAGGACCTTTTGCACCTGGCAGCCAGATCCGATGGAAGGACATTCCTGCTTTTCGCATCCGACATTCAAGTTTCTATGATGGGGGCCATTCATGGGATGCAGGAGCTTGTTGAAAGAAGGCCTGAGTATCTCCACGGAATCTGGACTGAGGACCGCTGGAAAGAAAAATGGAAAATGTTCTGCCCGGATAAAATATAGACTTGATTAAGGGCTTTTCCGTTGACGCTTTTACCTGGGCCACGCGCCAAAATGCTTTATTTTTCCCAAAAATAGTTTTCTTTTACGTAGACGCTTTTCTTTTTCAAAAGAAAAAGGACTTATGGGCTTCCTGGGTTGCAGAATCCTGCATGCTAGAGCTATTCCTACATCCGCTCCATTCTGTTGGACCTCCAAACAGGAAAATACTGCTTATGGCTGCTCCTTCCGGTCTCACCAGGTTCACGGCATTCTCGCTATTGAAGGACAGAACTTCGACGCTTCAATAGGACAGATGGCATGCAAAAAGCCACGCGCCAGGCATTCGGCCCGCCTAAAGGGGATTTGCGGACTGGGACCCCTAGCCCCAACCTAGCCCATATGCCTTATCTGGGAAAGATATTTTAAAGATGCCTGTTGAGAATGAATCATGGCAAGGATAAGCCTTATCGGGGCAGGGGACATCAGGTTCCATTACCTGGACATGCTTGGAATGATGGAATATAGCTTCTATAGGCATGTGAATGGCATAGCCAAGGCCTTGCAGGAATCCGGCTCGGAGATAGTGCTCCTTCCTGACAGGGGTGTTTCGCTCGAGGTAGCGATGAAATACAAGGAATTCGGAGGAAAAAAGGCATACGGAACAGTTCCGACCTCTGACAGTGATTTTGGGATAAAGCACCTAAAGCAGTATATGGAGATGGAAGTGCTTGGCAACAGGCTTTTCGACGAGATCATAGATACTGAAACATGGTACAAACAGGACCTGACCCATTGCATCTATGGCGATGCCGTGCTCATGCTTGGCAACAGCCTCGGGTCTTTGGGGGAGCTGGCTTACGGATATTACATTTACAAACTTTTTTCAGGGAGAAAGCCTGAGCTCAAGGTAGACATGGAAAAGATTTCAGAACATGCAAGGGCAGGCAAATTCATCCCTTTCTCGACAATAGTCTACGAGCCGTTCATGAAGCAAAAACTGAATTTTGAGATAGAAAAATACATAGAAAAGCTGAACGGAAAGGTATATTATGTAAGCTCCTCCGAAGAGCTCGGGCAGGTTCTGAAGGAAATGCCCTTATAGAACAAATGAGGCATCGCTATTGTTTTTAATGCTTCCTAATCTATTAAAACCATGGACATGGATGCCTTCGGGGTTCTTGAAAGGAATGGGATAAAGGTTGCTCCCTACACAGTAATAAAGACAAAATCTGAATTGTTCAAGGCTGTTGAAAAGATAGGGTATCCCAATGTCCTGAAGGTCTGGGACAAGTCAATCATCCACAAGACGGATGTCGGAGGGGTTGTCCTTGACAATTTCTCAAGGGAAATGATGGAAACGGGGTTTGACCACCTGAAATCCAAATTCGGGGACGTTGACATACTCCTGCAGAAGGAAATGAAAAAGGGGATTGAGCTGTACATAGGCGGCATGAAGGACCCCACCTTCGGCTACATGGTGCTTTTCGGGATAGGCGGAATCTATGTCGAGGTCTTCAAGGACATAAGCGCAAGGATCTGCCCCATAAGCGAGAATGACGTAAAGGACATGATCAACGAGCTCAACGCAAAGAAGATAATACTGGGATTCAGGGGCAAGCAGGTAAACATCGATGAATTGTCCTCATTGATAATCAAGGTCAGCAAGATGATCGAGAAGGAAAAGATAAAGGAGCTTGACCTCAACCCCGTGAAGGCTGACGAGAACGGATGCTACATCATCGACGCGAGGATAGTCCGCTGATATCCAGGGACCTTATTGAGGCGTTGTATTTTTCCTTTGCCATCTTCTTTGCCTTAGGCATGAGCTTGTTCCAGCTCCTTTCCAGATGATCCTTCACCCAGGCGCGGCCTTCGGCAATATCCAGCTTCTTGACTTCAAAAGCAACATAGAAAAGGAAAGGCACGTTTTCCAGATGCGCCATGGCGTCTGCGCTTGCCACGCATTCCGCCTCAAGGGTTTCCCTTTTCACGGATTTGCTTCCGCTATGCGCATGGATGCAGTGCTTGACCTTGATTATCCTTTTTTCAGGGTATCCCAGCCACCTCAGGATCCTCTCTGCCTCATTGGATCCTGTTATGTGGTGGTTGTCAGGGTTGCCGGCCATCGCGGTTATGTCATGCAGCCATGCCGCGATTTCAACTATTTCCGCATCTGCCTTAAGCATCTTTGCCAGCATCTTAGCATTCCTGACTACTGGAACTATGTGAAACCTGAAATAATATTCCCTGCCTTTGCTCTTGGACTTTACGATATTCCTTACCTTTTCAGCAAACATGTCATTGCACCCTTTTAGCCATGGCCTCCCTTACCCTTTCTTTCGCAATATCCATCGCGTATCTCCTCAGATAATTGTCCCCGTTCGCCCTTTTAACTATTTCAGTTATGTTGCGGTCTATCTTTTCCTCCACAAGATGGAACATTTGGTGAGAATTCATGTGCTGGAGCTCCGCATATGAGCTTATGACCCCTCCTGCGTTGACAACGATATCTGGGAAAACCTTTTTTCCGATTTCAGTCAATTTCTTCTCAACTTCCAGCGTCATCGGTATGTTTGCAGCCTCGAAAACATATTTCGCCTTTATCTTTTGATAGTTGCTTTCGTTTATGCTGTTGGGCCTTGCACCTGGGATTATGATGTCGCAATCCAGCTCGAATATCTTTTCATGGGGCCCTGTGGAATCAGCTCCCTCATATGCGATGACAGTCCCCTTTTCTGATTTGGTCCTCATCAGCTTCTCGTAATCCAGGCCGCTCTTTGAGTATACGAATCCTTTTGAGTCGGAAACGGCAACTATCTTCGCCTCCTGCTCGCTCAGGAATTTCGCCGCGAATGTGCCGACGTTGCCGAAGCCCTCTATGGCAATCCTCTTTCCTCTAATATCATCCCCAAGGGCCTCAAGGCCGTGCTCCACTGATTCCGAAACCCCGTATCCGGTTGAGCCAAGCTCATGCGGAAGCCCGCCCATCGAAGCAGGCTTTCCTGTTGCAGAGTTTAATCCCGCCTCCTCCGCAACATAGCCCATCTCCTTTTCCGTAGTGTACATGTCGGGGCCTGCGATGTACAATGAATTGAGTATTGGCTTTATCCTCCTTGCAAATGCTCTAATTAGAAGTTCCTTATTTGCCTTGAAGGGATCTGCCTTGATTCCCGCCTTTGCGCCTCCAAAAGGCAATCCTGCGATGGCATTTTTCCATGTCATTGCCCTTGCCAACCCGAAGACCTCGTCCCTTGTTACATCAGGGACCATCCTGATCCCCCCTTTTCCAACCCCTATTGCGGTGTTGTCGATCACCAAATAGGCCTCCAATCCGATCTTGGGGTCCCTGACTTCTATTGCATACTCGGGTCCGAATTCATCTGGCTGCATGAAGGAGTGGTTGAAGCAAAACCTATAAAAAGTTAGTGAAGGAAGAATCCATCAATTTCTTGTAATAATTACAATAAATATAGAAAGACTTATAAATCATATCATAAATATTACAATATTGTGGATGCGACTGACGAAAGCATTTTGGAGGAATTGAGAAAAGATGCAAAAGTCAGCCTGAAGCAATTGGCAAGACAGCTAGGCATCCCCCTGACCACAGTGTATTCCCGAATCGGCAGGCTTGAGCGGGGAGGAATAATCAGGAGATACAGGATAGAGATAGACTGGAAAAAGATAGGTTACGGGATAAAGGCATATGTCTTTGTTTATTTGGACTATCGGAAGATGAAGGAGAAAAAGAAAACCCAGAAGGACATCGTTAGGCTGCTCAATGGCCTGCCGTTCGTGGAAGAAGCGGAGTCGGTTACAGGAGATGTGGACATAATAATGAGGGTGAGGGCGAAGGACAGCCCTGATTTGGGAAGAGTGTTGATGCAATATGTGCAGAATATCGAAGGTATTGACAGGACAAGGGCATTCATTTCAATGGAGGAATAGCGGAAGTTTGTATTCAGCATTTTTAAATGTTTCCGCACAACCTAGAGGTGATAGAGAATGACCAGTCCCCCCATACAGCTAGATCTAGTAGAATTAGAAAAGGAAGATCAAAGCCTAGCGAAGAAGCAGCCCTCTGCAGAGCATAATATCCTGATAGACGACAGGAACCAGAACAGGACAAGGGCGAAAATCTCGGATAACCAGAAATACTGCATTCTTACATCATTGATATCGAAAAGGGCCCCTTCCATAGATATTAGTGAAAAGGACATAAAGCTGGCATACATAATGCAGAAGAATTCCCCTCAAAGCGTGGAGAACGTCCTGAAAAGAAGGATCATGCCCTTGCAGATGAATGGCTTTGATTGGGACAGCACCCACTCGAAAAGGATCAGGAGAAACCTGAACACGAACATCAGGCCCTATATGGATGCGCTCTCGCTCTACAGCGAAGAATCAACAATGGACGTGCTGAGGATAAGGGCGGTTGAAACTTTGAATTTCATTGAGAAGGCCGATGAGTTCAAGGACGTCTACATGTATGTTGAGAAAAAGCCCAAGAAAAGGAAGGAGGAAACCGCAGGAATCTCATCCTCATTCATGAGATTCTACAAGAACAGCGAGAAATACAGCCTGGGAGTCTTCGTGAAGGCGGTATCTGAAAACAGGAAGATGGAGGGCAATGCCGCAGATTACATCGCAGAGGAATTTTTAGGGCAATTGATGTCAAGGATAGGCACTGAAAAGTCGGAGATCAGCAAGGCCATACACAACTTCATGAAGGAGTACAACATAAAGGCAAGGGAGTCATTCAACTCGACTGTGGGCATAGGAGTGGCCCTTGGGGACAAGAATGGGATGCACATGATAGGAACTAAGGACATTTCATTCTACAAGATGGAGGATGGCAGGCTGGTCAGCGTATTCAAGCCCAATGCGAAGAACATCGGGGAGGATGTCCAGGTTGTGAAGGGGAAGGGAAGGCTCATGTACATAGACACCAACGAGATTGAAAAGCCGGACGAGCACCATGCAGACGAGAACATGCTGATAGTGCTCAATTCCTCCATACCTTTGGCGGACATGGAGCTGAAAAGAAGGTTTGACTCCACTGACCTGCAGTCAATAGGCAAAGCCCTGGTAAGGGAAATAAAATCCTCAAGGATGTATGATGACCTGGGAATGCTTGTATTCTCAAAGTGATCCGATGATAGTTATACTTAGGCTTTTCCACAGGATTCCCAGGGATGAAAGGGCAACTTCCCATGTTGCGCTTGCGGCAAGGGCCTTCGGTGCAAGCGGAATGGTCTATTGCGGGATGAATGATCCTGGGCTGGAAAAAAGCATTGAAAGGATGGACAATGAATGGGGAGGAAATTTCTTCATTGAATACACTGAAGATTGGAAAAAAACAGTCAGGGAATACAGGAAAAAAGGCTTTGAGATAATCCATTTGACCATGTATGGTGAAAGGCTGGATGATGAAATAAAGATTGGAAAGGATTCTCTGGTTGTTGTTGGAAGCGAACAGGTGCCAATAGAAATGTACAGAATGGCAGACAGGAATGTTTCTGTAACTTCCCAGCCTCATTCGGAAATAGCCGCGCTTGCAGTCTTCCTTGACAGAGCCATGAAAGGCAAGGAGCTTTCGGAGGAGTTTGACAAGGCCAATTTCCAGAATGCAAAAAGGAAGATAGTCCCGATGAAGATGGGAAAGAAG
>JAPLWW010000024.1:0-7748 GCA_026396375.1 Microcaldota archaeon
TTTCCCCTGCCTTTTCCATGCCTTCATGCATCAGGTCATCTGCAGAGAACCCGACCCAGGTCCCTTTCCTTCCTGAGAACTTGCCTTCTGGCAATTTCACCATGCCATAGGCAACATGGACATAATGGTCAGCCTGGGAAGAATATCCCAGCTTCCTTATCGCGTACTTGACGATATTCTGCGGATGGGCCTGCTCAACACCTATGATGTTCACAACAAGGTCGGCATTCCCAAACTTCATGGAATCTCCTGTTTTATACGATCTGAAACAAACCACGCCATTGGGCTGGTCAAACAGCTTCTTGAATTTTATCTCCTTCTCAAAGATCCCGAACTTCCATAAATGAAAAATAATATCCTTGCCAGTATAGGTTGTGGTTCCATCGCTTCGAATCAATATCTTATCTGTTTCCAATTGTCCTTTGAACTCGTCCCCAAGAGGCAGGACCCAGCAGCCCAGGTTCTTTCCCTCAGACTCCAGGCGCAAGGCCCCATTATCTTTAAGCATGGAGATTCCTTGAGGAAGAAGCTCATTGACAATCGTGCTCTCAAACATCATGTAGTCATGGTAAATGCCGTAATCAAAGCCGGTGATGTTCTGGGAAGCAAGGACCTTTTCCACAAAAGGCTCTGCGTCTTTCTCCTCCCCTTTCTCCATTTTCTCAAGAACAGATCTTATCTCCTTGTCATTGGACTCAAGGAGCTTGGAGGCCTCCACATACTGCTTTCCAACGAAGAGGTCAAACTTCTCGTTTTCAGGAAAAGGGAAAGACCTGAAGTACCAAAGACTTTGGGCGACCTGCAAGCCCAGATCATCAATGTAATCGGCCTTCTCAACAGAATAGCCGTTAAAGGACAGCAGATTGGAAATTGAGTTGCCAAGAAGCGCGTTGCGAAGATGGCCTATGTGCCAGGGCTTGTTGGGATTGACGCTGGGAAATTCGACAATGGCTTTCTTCTTCTTTGGCTTTGGCTTTTCAATGCTTTTCTTGACTGATTTCTTGAAATATTCTAGGGAAAGGAAAAAATTGACATAAGGCCCTTTTGCCTCAGCCTTGGAAACAAGCTTTCCCTTTCCAAACCCATCGGAAATCTCCTTTGCAATATCAACAGGGTTCTTTTTGTCCCTCTTGGCAAGGTCAAACGCTATCCTTGACTCAAAGTTGCCGAAGGCAGGGTCCTTTGTTATGGCAATTGATTTGTATGCAGTCTCAGCGTCTATCTTTGTGATCTCCGAAATCCTTGAAACGATCTCCTCCTTGGCCTTTTCCAATAGCATGAAAGGAGAATAATCCGAAATTCTTATAAAAGATGGGTAAATCAGTCCTGTGGCATTAACAATATCGGATAACCTGAAATTTGAGCTATCCGATATTAACTCTTAGACGGAGATGGTTTTTTGGAAGTATCGGATAGATAGTTTTTTAAGCTATCCGATATATAAGAAAAGTATGCTTATTGATAAAAGTCTGTATGGAAGGATACTCAGGAAAAAGACAGAGCTGGATAGCCTAAGGCCATTCAACAAAGGGGCCCTTGAAAATCTGAGGGAAAGCTTCAGGGTGGAAATGACCTACAACTCCAATGCCATAGAGGGAAACACATTGACACTGGGGGAAACCAAGATGGTTTTGGAGGAAGGCATAACGGTAGGGGGAAAGAGCATGAGGGAATACCTGGAGGCAACGAACCACGGAAAGGCAATGGATTTTGTTGAAACCTTGGTAAAAAAGCCGAAAATAGAGGAAAATGACGTTCTGAACCTGCATGCGCTGATACTGGACAGGATAGACCCTGAAAACGCCGGATATTACAGAAGGGGATTGGTAAGGATAAGCGGCACTGATTACACGCCGCCAAACGCAGCCAAGGTCCCGGAACTGATGAAAGAGGTTTATGCCATGCTCAACTCAGCAGGAGATCCTATAGAGACTGCGGCAAGGATCCATCAGAAGTTTGTTGACATACATCCGTTCGTTGACGGCAACGGAAGGGCGGCAAGGCTGTTATTGAACATTTGCCTGATGAGAAAGGGATATCCTCCGGTAGTTCTGCTGAAAACAGACAGGAAAAGATACCTGGAATCGATAATGAAGGCGCAGAACAAGGGAGATTACGAACAATTCATTAATCTTGTAGCAAAGGCAGTGGAAAGGTCCCTTGACATCTATCTGGATGCATTGGGAAAGACGCAGTCAAGTTATTTGAGCCTTTCCGAAGCTTCCAAGATAAGCAAAAACAGATACAGCGAGGAATACCTGAGCCTTTTGGCAAGAACCGGAAAGATAGGGGCAGTCAAGCTTGGCAGAAACTGGAAGATAACAAAGGAGGAGCTGGAAGAATACGAAAATGAGCATGCGTAAACTCTTTGAAAAGCAAGGTTTGCTGCCAAAGGAAGTATCCCACATAAAGAAACACATTCTTAAACTCTATTAAGCATAAAATAATCATGAATCATGCCCTTAGGTTTGCAAGAAGGACAGGCGCCATTGCCCTGTGTGCAGCCGCATTGTGCATAAGCTGTTCAAACAAGGCAGCCCTGAAACAGGGGCTTGAGGAATACAAGGCAGGGCCTGATACTGTTTCCATAGAACCAATCCCAAAAGACACGGCAGTTTCCAATGAGCCCAGCGACAGGTTTGAGGTAAAAACCCCAAAATACACCTATGTCGGCTATGTTGACTACAAAAGGGTCGCCCAGCAGGCGGCAGGCTCCTTCAGGAATTTTGTGAAATATGGGGCAGACTCAAGCAGGAATAGGTTCATGGTTTCGCTTGACATGCTGGTTGACGGAAAGAACTGTCTCAAGCAGCAGGCCAACATTGATTACCTTATGAAGGATCCGGCTTATTGCGAAATAAGGACAGAGTTCCGCAAGGCAAGGCCGGATGGAGATGTTGAGGATTTCCTTGACGCCATAGACCATGTGAGGATGGTGGGGAACAGCGACTCGCTCAGGAAAGCTTACGGAGACGGATTCGTGGATGCGGTATTGAAATACGGCAAATGATCGGCTTTTCCATTAGGTTTTTAAGAACAACCAGAAAATGTGGTTTTATGGAAGACCCAGAAGACACTGAGGTAGTAAGCTCGGAGATAAGGTACATCACAATAGAGCTTATGAAGATAGCCTCAAGGGAGAAGAAGAGCTTCAGCAAGGTTGCATCTGAATTCATAGGCAACGCATACGCGCTGAACTCCCTGATAGAGGAAAGCATAGCGATGACAGAGACGTTCAGGAAAGAAAAAACCGACACTAGGTAGGTGGAAACGCTTGGACAACATTGAAAAGGCAACAAAGATAACAAAGTACCTGTCGTTTGAGCCGGACATGAGGATAGTCTATGCCCTGATCTTCATCCTGCCTCTTATAGCAGGCGTCTCATTGACAGTTTTCGCAAACAAGAGCATAGAGGAAAGCATACTCAAGGGATACACGACAATTTTGCTTCCGGGCATCCTCACCATGGTTGTCGGAAAGATCTTCATAAGGCACATGAAGCTGAAGTCAATAATCATCTCGCTATTGGTCTTTGAGCTGATCTTCACGCTGTCATTCTCAGTCTCGGTCTATTTCTTCGGATTGACGGAAAAGCCTGAAAACCTATTGATAGACATAATAGCGGTTTCAGGGGTATTTACTTTGCTGATCTGGCTGGCAATAGGATTGCTATTGGACAGGCTCAAGACTGCGTTCTCGATAGGCATAATGCAGTTCCTGATATTCATGCTGTTCGTTGCTCCATTGTTCTCGGTTTCCTTCGGCCAGTTGCTGACAGAATACGCGATAATATCAATAGTCTCGATATCGGTCATCTTCATCCTGATATACATCCTGCTTTCCCCAGTCAAGAGGAATTTCAGCGTCTCGGGATTTGACGCATTGAGCGGGTTTGTGGGCCAGTGGTATTTTGGAAACGATGACCTGGAGGACCTGTTTGACCAGGTTGGCATAGACTCAAAGCTGCCGTTGGGGATAATGAACTTCAAAAATGACAAGATATACTCCTTTGTAGTCCCGTACATCCATTTCGGGCCTTTCGGAAAGCTTGGCGGGAGCGACGCGCCTGGCTATATTGCGTCATTGATGGACAATGGCGCGATTGTCATGCACTCAACTGCAACCCATGATCTCAACCCCACAAGCAGGAACGAGATAATGAAGATAGCCATCGAGGCAAAGGATTCTTTGAACAACAAGTTCTCGGATGCGAAAGGCGCGTTCATAGAGGCGGAATACGGGAACGCTAGGATAAAGGGATTGGTGATAAACGACAGCATTTTGGTGTCATTAACAAGGGCCCCATATGTCACCGAAGATATTGACATAAGCGTAGGATATTTAATAATGGAAAAGCTCAGGAAAAAGTTCAAGAATGTCATTGTTGCGGACGAGCACAATTCCTCGGCAGAGAAGATAACCTCATTCGAGTTCATAAGCCAGGAGGCAGGGGAATACATGAAGGCTGCAGACGCATTGCTGACAAAGGATTTTCAATTGGCAAGGATAGAGGCGGGTTTTGAGCAATTGAAGCCAAACATAAAGGCAATAGGCTCCAACGGCATATGGCTTGCCCTGTTCAAGATAGGGGAAAGGAAAATAGGCTATATAATAATCGACGGAAACGGGATAGCCAGGGAATCCAAGGAGAGGCTTGAGGCTGAAATGGCGAAGATAGGAATAACCCCGGTAATAATGACTACCGACAGCCATGAGAAAAACGCCGTAAGCGGGGTTGTCAATGAGATAACGTTGGACAGCGAGATGGTAACGGACATTATAGGGAAATTATCGGTGATGAAGCTTTCCCAGTTCTCGGCCAACGCCAGCGCGCAGGAGATGGAGCTTAAGGTCCTTGGGCCAAAGCAGTCGATAGAGATAGTCTCCACTGTCAACAGCATAGTGGCAATGGCGAAGTTCATGGTCCCCATAGCGGTTTTGCTGATAATACTCTTCCTTTTAATAGTGCTCAAAAGGCTTTGACCTATCCATAACCATATGTTTTTAATAATTGCCAACCAAAATAGGCCTATGAAATACCAAATATTCATCATTCTGGGGATCATGCTAGTGCTGTTCGGGTGCCTGGACAACGGGACAACCGTCTCTGACACAAATGCAACAATAAACAATGGCAACAATGCAGGAGGAGGGGGAAGCGTGGTGATAACCTCGAACAGCTCCCAGCAGAGCAACACAAGCGGGAAGCAGAACAACACCATCACAAATGAAAACAAGACCAACAATACCCTAGGCAATGATTTCAGCAAGATAAGGGCATATGCCGCAAATGCCAATGACACCCTGTTCATAAGGGCATACAATATATCAATAGGCGGAAACCAGGACCCTTCAAGGGACGAGAACAGCAGATTGACAATGATCTCGAAAGGGGACTTTGACGCTGCAGTGATAGACGTTTCAGCCAACAAGAAGGATGACGCGGTCTACACCATATTGGCAAACGTCGATGACCTTGAAGTCGAGATGTTTCCATTGGTTACTTCAGACAACAAGGAAGTCATAAGAGCGATAATAAACGCAACCAAGCCAGGATACCTGATACTGCCAAACACGCCGGTAGCCCAGGACCTGGGGGATTTCCAAAGCAACAACGGCCCATCGGTTATTTTCGTAAAGGACAGGGACACGGAAACCTATGCTGGCATAACTTTCCAGTTCCTGAACCCGCCTTTGGGAACAACAGAGGACAGATTGTTTGACAACCCAAACAACGATGCCATAGCATTCATGATCAAGGACAGGGATTTCACTGCAGTCTTCCCGAATGACATAAGGGGAGGGGGAACTATAAAGATCTCGACAAAATATGGCAGTGCGCTGCAGGCGGATTTCGTGACAACGCCGAACTACGGGGCTGACGTTGAAGCGGATGCATTGAGCCTTTTTGCCTCAAAAACCAAGCCGGCTTTTGCGCTTGTTGAAGGATACAAAAGGGGATCATCGACAAAGACAACAGATCCTTATGAGACTGCAAAGTCCGCGTTCGGGGGATACAAGACAAATGTCACGGCCCTCTGGAACTGCAAGTACTATATGCTATCCTACAACGGTGTAAGCTATGAAGGCAAGTGCATTGCGAAATAGGATAATAACCCTGTCGATTGGGGGAAGCATGCTCAACCCAGGGACCCCTGATGTCAATGAAATAAGGAAAATAGCGTCATTGATCAATAGCCTAGATCTTAAATTCATGATAACCGTTGGAGGCGGAAAGGCCGCAAGGGCGATGGTTGACTCTGCAAGGAAGCTTGGGATAAGCGAATTTTATTCTGATGAGATAGCTATACTCCAGACAAGGGAAAACGCGATGCTGCTCAAGGGAGAGCTTGAGGGTGCCTATCCTAGCATTCCAAAGACTCCTGATGAGGCTGCAGACGCGATAAATAGGTACAAGTGCGTTGTTTCCGGAGGCATGATCCCGGGCTATACCACTGATTCTGTTGCAGTGATCCTGGCAGAGGCCTGCGGGTCAAGAAGGCTGGTCAACGTAACCAATGTTGATGGCGTTTATAACAAGGATCCGAAGGAAAAGGGAGCCAAGAAATATAAGAAAATGACGCTTTCAGCGTTTGCTGATCTGGCAGTCAAAACAGACCAGAGGAAGGCAGGGACAAACTTCGTTTTCGACAGCATCGCGGCAAAATTGGCAAAAAGGTCGAAGATAGAGATAGATATTGTCTCAGGCAAGGATTTGGCCAGCATAAAGAACGCCATACTTGGCAAGAAGCATAATGGAACTGTGATATCCTAGCAGCGAAGCTGGCGGTTGAAAATGAAACCAACTTATCATTTTGGGGACAGCTGGAAAAGGTCTATTCTTAAGACTGTGACATACAGGATTGCAATAATAATACTTGATTTCGTGGCGGTATACCTCCTTACAGGGAAATCCGATTTAGCAGTCGGATTCGTTATAGTAAGCAATATCTACTCAAGCATAAGCTACTACATACACGAAAGGGTTTGGGATAGGATAAAGTGGGGGCTGGTTAAAAGCAAATCATAGGTATTTCTTTATCACTTTTTCAGGTACTTCCTTGAAGATTCCCTCCTTTGACTCAAGCGCGAATGCCTCGATCTCGAAGTTCTTCTCCTCCTCATTCTCTGAAAGGCACTTGATTGCCAATTTGACCGCTTCATCAAGCTTCATGTCCTTCTGGTAATGCTTTTTGAGGTATTCCTCTGCCTCGGTCTTCCTGCTTCCGATCGCGTTTGCATGGTATCCCACCATTGCCCCGCTCGGCTCTATCTCATAAAGGTTGATCTTGTTTCCGTCGAATCCCCCAACAAGAAGAGAGATTCCGAAAGGCCTGACTCCGCCGTATTGGGTGTAAGACTGCATTATGTCAGCAAGATATTTCACAAGGTTCACTGTTGAAATAGGCTCGCTATACACGACCCTGTGCCTTATTGCCTGGTCCCTTGCCAGCTCGACAAGCTTCCTTGCGTCCGCAATCAATCCTGAAGCGGTGATATAGATGTGGGTATCCACCTCGAATATTTTCCTTATTGAATCTGGAACAATCAGCGGAGAGTATATGGACTTGACTGCGGCCATTGCAATCCCGTCCTTGGCTATTATCCCTAGGCTAGTCGCCCCCCTTTTTACCGCCTCCTTGGCGTACTCTACCTGGAACAGCCTGCCGTCTGGGCTGAAAACTGTCATTGCCTTGTCATAAGCTTGCGGAGATGCACCATACATTTTGATCAACCAAATTGATGT
>JAPLWW010000024.1:7788-17881 GCA_026396375.1 Microcaldota archaeon
GTCTGTCCTTGCCAGAAAGGCTTTGACGAGAGAAAATGGCTATTTAAAGAGGGTCATAGATACTCTTATAAGCACTTTTATACACAATATAATCATGGCTGAACTCTTCTGCAGGCATATAACAATTGAAGGCGCGAAAAGGCTAGCCCAGAGGAAGGATGGCAGGGAGTCCTATCGCATCTTATTTGAAGGGATACCTGCCAAAAGCAAAAGAGATAATCGAATCGGAATATGGAATAAGGTTGAAAACATTGCCATACGTCTTTTCCACAATGCCGCTTGTTATGTATAATAATGGGTCGGATATTTTGAAGCATATGCTCAGCGGCCTTGTGAGGCCAGATCTAATTTTCAATGGGCTGAAATCCAGCGCGGCATACCATCAGAATATAAACGCGATAACCATGAGCCCTTTCAGGTGGTTCTTGAGGAGAATTAAGTTTGCCAAAAAGGAGGATTTCAACGCTGTATTGAAAAGGGTATTGTTGCACGAGTTGACCCACCATGCCATCTCCGAAAGGAAAGGGGATAGCTATGGCAAAAGGAGCATGGCGGAAAAGATATTGGATGAGGGGCTTTGTGAATATAGCAAAGAATTCCTGCCATTCAAAGAAAAAGAACCAAAAACTATTCTTGAAAGGATAAGATGCCTGATTCATGATGAAGTAAACGCGCTTATTCACTGGCAAAATATTTTGAAGGAAATGTTCCTCAAGATGCTAAGCAAGGAAAAGAGAGATAGTTTGATAGAGATGAATCCGGGAAAATGGGTAACATTCAATATGAAATATAAGCTTGGGCGCAAGTTTGTTTCGGAATTGGCAAGGCATTTCGAAGATAATGAAAAACTATTCAGGCATGTTGCGGATATGAAATCAGTAAGGATGGAAGATATATTGCATCCCGAGGAATATGTCAAACAAATTTTCGGAAGCAATGATGCATGAAAGCTTACGCCTTCCTGTTCACGAACTCCCTTATGGCCCTTGTGACAACGTCGTTTATCTTTATGGTGTGAGATAGGTCAACCGCCATCAGGGTCACATTGCCCTGAATCCAGTTCTGGCTGAACTTGCTGACTGTGATCGAGATGGATCCCCTGACATGGACTATGTCCCTGCTTTTTTCCACCCTGTCCTTTATGTGCTCAAGAAGGCTGTTCAGGCTTATGTCCTTTGATATTTCAAATGGAACCGAGACCCTGGCAGGGGCGTCATTCTCCTCCAGCTTCGTGATCCTCATCTTCGCAAACTCGGAATTAGACACAAGCATTATGTTCCCGTAAAGGTCGGCCAGCTTTGTCGTCTTCAGCCCTATCTTCTTTACCTTTACGACCTCCCCTGCGGGCAGCCTCACGTATGCCCCGTACTTTATGTTCCTCTCAAGCTGCATCGCCAATCCATAAAGCATGTTTGTCACTATCTCCTGGGCCGCAAGGCCTGCAATGATCGCAACTATGAGAGGAAGCGTTGCCAATGCAACGATGTCAATGCCCAGCTTCGCAGAGCAAAGGATGAACGCTATCAGGATCAGGAATATCTGTATCAGCCTTTTGAAGAAAGGCAGAAGGTCAACAGGAAAATTGATGTTGGTCTCCTTCCTTCCCTCCTCATAGTACCATCTGAATGTCACATGGACTGCCTTGTATAGAAGGTAAAAAATGAATATTATGAGCGCAATGCTGCTTACAGTCTCAATGGCCTCCTGCCCCATGATCTGGAAATAGCTCGGCATGTATATTATCGCAAGCTCGAATATGATTATGAAGAAGAATGACTCCAGGGGCCCGTCTATCTCGTTCATGATCATTATTTCAAGGGAGGATTTTGTCTTTTCATTTATCTTCCTTCCTATCCATACAATGACCGGAGCAACTATTTTTCCGACCAGGTATGCTCCTATCATTATTGCGATTATGTAAAGGTAGTCTATCTTCAGGTATTCTGCAGCCAATGCCGACATATCCATAATCATCATCCTCGGGAAAACGTTTTTAAGCCTTGTATTTTATCGGGACCTTCAGGAAAACATAGACCCAGACCAGAAGGTACGCAAGAACAAGGAGCAGGAAGTAAAATGGGGACAGTGAAACCGGGTAATATTGGGTTACCACAAGAAGCCCGATTATGAATGCCAAGGGCACAAGGAGCAGGAGGAACATGAGGTTCATGTAGTTGGGGTTTACCTTGGTCTCCCTTGTCCTTATTACCTTATTGGGAAACTTGAAGTCCTTGAGGTCGTGCTCATGGATCCTCACGGGAAGCCCTGAGAAATTGCAATTTGGACATAGTATCCTGCCTAGGGCGTTGTATTCAAGCCCGCTTATGTCCTTGTAAAGCTTGTCCAGATTAGGCATCCTGTCCTTTTCCTCGACTTTATGCCCGCAGTTTGGGCAGACTTCAACACCCTCTTCTTGTTTCATGTTGATTGCTTTTGGGTTGCAGTGTTTTTAAATTCTGATGCTCATTCTTGTTTTATGGAGATAATAGCCATAGCAAAGGGAAGGGTCCAGGGGGTTTTCTTCCGGTCTTTTGTCAACCAGCTGGCCCACTCTATGAAGCTCAAAGGATATGTGAAAAACCTTGATGACGGAGATGTCGAGATAGTGGCTAACGGGACAGATGATATGATAGCCGAGTTTTTGGAGGTAATAAAGGCGAAGAAAGACCCATATGGGATATATGTCGAGTCTCTTTCATGGGAAGAAACAAAGGAAAATGAATATTCAGGGTTTGAGAAATTATAGCAGCTTCAGTTTCCCAATTACCTTGTCAACCTTCTTTTCGTCGTCAGGGCCTATTCCTATGCATGTTGTTGTCCCAGGCTCCAGCTGAGTCCTTCCTGCATCTATTATCTTCACGCAGGTCAGTCCCTCCCTTTGTGCTGACTGAAAAAGATCCTCCAGTTGCTCCAGTGTGTCGCACTTGACAACGACCTTCCTTGCGCCTTCCATCCTCCAGCTCTCCCTTGTTTCCTTGTCTGATTTGATGTAGGCTTCCAAAGAGGCGTGCGAAACCTGGGCGCAGGTCTTTCCCTTGCCCATGTCGATGTCCTTCCTTACGACTATGGCCTGTTTGTACTGCATTGATTAGTTTTTCAAGAATTCCCTTAAAAGGCTTGTGGCATAGCATCCTGATCCCAGCTTGAAGCTGAGCCAGTCCTCTTTTTCCTCAAAATCAACGTATGGGGCCAGCAATGCCCTTTTGTCCCCTTTGCATGTCATCTCTGGCATGCTCCTGTTCCTGAACTCTTCTTTCTCTATTCCTAGACTATTGAGGATGCCTTTCTCCCTTTCAGTAAGCTCGGAATTATGGCCTATGAGATTGATGGCTGTCTTTCCATTGCCTTTTTCCTCCTCGTTGGCAAACCCGAACTCGTCTATCTTGTAGTTATATTCGTTCTCTTCAGGTTCCAATGCCCCTTGCTTTATCCTTTCAGAAACTTCGAGGTTGAATATGAAGGACTGCAGGGCATGGACAAACATAATCATCGTGAATTTGGGCAAAGTCCTTATGGCATTGATGAAATCATTCGGATTGTCCTTAAGATGGTTAAGCATCAGCATCTCATGGACCCTATACCTTGGGAAATTGGAATATGCCTTCTTGAAGTCCTTTGTCTCCCCAAGCTCCTTCCTTGCATTGACTATCATTGAGTCCCCTTCCCCGCTGTAATCCGTAAGGTAGGTCATAACCGCCTGCTCATAGTCCCCTTTCAAAATCGAATAGCCGATCTTGTGGTTGCACTGCCTTATGTTCCCGAATCTTTGCTCGCCGAAATAGTTGGGAAAATAGCCGTTAAGCTGTTTCTCAATGTCTTTCGCATCGCCCTGCCTGTCAGCAATCCTAAGCGAAAACCTGTTTCCTTTCAGGTTTCCTAGAGTCAATCCTTTGTCTGATGTTCTTGGATTCAACAGTTCCATATCTTGGGCCTTGATTCCCTCAATTCTTGCCTTGTCTATTCCAAAAACAGAGATAAGCTGCGTTGTTACTGCCTTCCTGTCCTTCATTCCGGCATAGCCGAACCTCTTGTAGGTTGTGTGGATGTATTTGGCTATCCTCTTGATTGCCATATCCGTCCCATAGTTCCTTTTCCTAAGGACAAAAAGAGTGAATTTGCCCAGAGACTCTTCAGGGATGTAATTTTCGTCTATAACTCTTCCTTTGGAGTCTATCTCATTGACAATGAAATCCTCCTCCTTTTCCTTTATCTTTCCTGAGACAGAGCCTTTGCTGATGTACTCAAAATCCATATTGTCAAATGCCTTTGGGATTTCCATTGGCTTGATAATCATAAAAAGAGTTTAAAAGACCCTTTTCTTTTGAAAAGAAACTTTCGGGTGAAGACAAATTTAGTTTTTCTTTACCGTAGACGGCTTTCTTTTTTCTAAAAAGAAAGGGGCTCATTCGTATCTTAATGCCTCGACCGGAGGTATTGATGACGCGTTCCTCGCAGGTATCAGTCCTGAAATGATTCCTACAACCGCTGAGAATGCTATGCCGAAGATCGCAAGCGCAGGCGTTATATCTACAGGAAGGCCGAAGCTGGTGATGATAGAGGAGATTGCAATGCTGAGAAGGACTCCAAGGACTCCTCCAACTGTCCCGATTATGCAGGCTTCCAAAATGAACAGGGTCATCACATCCTTGCCTGTCATGCCAAGGGACTTGTAGACACCTATCTGCCTAGTCTGCTCAAGAACGCTCATGAACATCGTGTTTGCCGTTCCAATCCCCCCTACAATCAAGGCAACAGAGGCAATCCCGCCCAAAAACAAGGTAAGTATATTCGTCATTGCAGCTATGGTTGACTGCATGGAAAGCGCAGTAGTGACAGTAAAATCGTCCTTGGTGGGATCTGCTATGCTGTGAAGAGTTTCCAGCTCGCTCTTTATGCTGTTCGCAACGTCCTGGGTATTGTACCCGTCAGCGACCATCACAACTATCTTATTGACATTTTTTGTCTGGTTGAGCAGGGTTTTTGCAGTCTTCTGCGGTATGTATATGCTGCTGTCAGAACCTCCGAAAGATGAGACCCCTGAGGCGTTGAGGACTCCGACAACCCTGAATGACATGTTGTTTATCTTTATCTGCTTGTTCATCGGATCAGTATCCCCGAATGTCCTGTTTGCTACTGAAGCGCCAATGATCGCAGTATAGATATCAGAGGACTCAAGGAACCTGCCTTCAGTTAGATTAACCCCAACATTCTTAGGGAACTCGCGCGGCTCTGTTCCCACGATTGTTGAGGAGGAAGTCTTGCTTCCGTACTCGATTTGACCCCTGCCTGAAACCTGGGCGTCAAGGGAATTGACTCCAGGGATATTGCGCAGGCTATCTGCCTCACTGAATGTTATCACGCTTTCCTCCCTGTTCTGGAATCCTGAAGGAGGAGGCCCTGAGAATTCAAATCCGCCCCCGCCGAGTATCCCAGACCTTTGGGATGACTGGCCTCCGGGGCTTATGGTAATGATGTTTGTTCCTAGCGTGTTGAGCCTGCTGTTTATGCTGTCGCTCACCCCAAAGCTTATGGCGATCAGCGTGACAACCGCGGCAACGCCTATGATGATGCCGAGGATCGCAAGCCAGCTGCGCAGGCTCCTATGCCTAAGTGTATCCAATGCTATAGATGCCAGGTCCTGTATGTTCATTTCCTTTGCTCCTCTTTCTTCCTTTTGAATTTCTTTATCCAGATGAAATATCCTATGCCAAGCACAGCCAAAACCGCGGCTATCGGCACTATGTCAATCCCGAAAACCCGGATGCCTCCGGTATTCCTTGTAAATTGGCCGCGGGCGAATGTCCCGTTGCCATTGAAAGACCCTGAGCCTGAAAAGGATCCTGAATTGCCGACGTCAAGAAAGATCTCCTTTGTGACGTTCCTTTCCTGGTTCATGCTGTCCCTGTATGTAACTGTAACTGAAAGGGGATAGCTCCCTGTTGCAAAAGGAACTGACACTGTCGGCTGCGCTGTATATGAGTCGTCAACGTTCAATGTGCCTATGAACTCCGTCCCTGATGTCACTCTTAATCCGCTGTCAGGCCCTGGCTCGATGCTCACGTATGCGCTCCTTATTGCCGAGTTTCCTGTGTTTGCTATCTTTATAGGAACCTTGCTCTCGTTTCCCGGGGTGACACTCTGGCCGTTGCTTATTGTCAGCTCAGGGGTCGCCTGGACAAGCACGCCCATGCTCCCGTTCCATGACTGGCCGTTGCCTGAAATTATGCTTACAGGTAAATCATAGTATCCTGCGGCGGCGCTTGAGCTTATGCCAATTGTGACGTTCACGTTCTTGGTCTCACCAGTCTTGATTCCGTCAAAGTAGATCCTTGAAGATCCCAATGGGGATAGGGCCCATTTTGTGTTTGAGCTCATCATCCCTATGGGCCCTGCATAAACGGTTTCATTGGCCCTGTTGTGCAGCTCGTCCTGGTAGGTTATCAGGATTGGAACCATCTGCCTTCCATAGGAAGGAGGGGATGACATTACAAGGGAAATCGAGACGTTTCTGCTTTCCCCGTTCCTCATGTCACCAAGCTGTATTGCCGATGTCCCGTTCAGGAAAAATCCTGAATCAGGGTAAGGCTCCACTGCAACGTCGCTTATGTCGTTTCCTCCAATATCCTTCAATGAAAGGATGACCGAAAGGGCGTCCCCTGGGTATATTTCAGAAGGGGTTGCGCCAAGCACATCGGCTGAAACTGAATTTTTCCCTGATATGCTTACAGGTATTGACGCGTATGTTGTGTGCTGGCCTCCTGAATCCTGGTAGATCACCTTAAGGTAGACAACGATGACTGCCCCATTGTATCCGTCAGGAACATGGAAAGGCAAAGCTGTTATTGTCGATGATCCGCTCCCTATGTCGCCAACGCTCATGTAGCTTTCATCAGTCCCGTAGTTATAGTCTATTGTTACGGACTGCGCGGTCTCGGTTCCGGAATTCCCCAGGTTCAGCTGAAGCTGGGCATAGGATCCCCTGTAGACAGTGTCAGGTATCGTTGAATAGCTGGAAACCTGTATTGCGGATCCCCCGCTTGTCGATGATGTAGTTGACGAGGCGGTCGCTGCCGCTGCAATCCCCATCATTAAAACCGCCGCGAATGCGGCAAACCATCTTATATTATTTGTCATTTTATCATTCCTCAAAATTATTTGTTTTTCTTAGCATTGGCATGATGCGCCTTGGAAACATCGCTGTCTATCCTGCCGTCCTTTATGTGTATTGTCCTGTGGGCATGGGACGCCACTATCTGGTCATGCGTCACAAGTATGAGCGTTATGTTGTAATCCTTGTGCAGGGAGGATATGAAGTTAAGCACAGCCGTTCCAGTCACTGAATCAAGGTTCCCTGTTGGCTCGTCCGCAAGCAGGATCCTCGGATTGATTACAAGAGCTCTGGCTATTGCAACTCGCTGCTTCTGTCCTCCGCTGAGCTCTGAAGG
Source organism: Microcaldota archaeon (assembly GCA_026396375.1). Taxonomy (GTDB): domain Archaea; phylum Micrarchaeota; class Micrarchaeia; order Anstonellales; family J096; genus JAPLWW01. The sequence continues at coordinate 15,234 of JAPLWW010000024.1, forward strand.
TATCCTGTCCTTCTTGTCCAGTATGCCTACCATAGCAAGCGTCTTCTCAACCTTGGCAATGCGCTCGGAAGCCGGAACCCCCCTTATCATCAAAGGCAGCTCAACGTTGCGCGAAACGCTCATGTTAGGGGATAGGTTGAACGCCTGGAACACGAAGCCTATGTTGTCCCTCCTTATTGTCGCAAGCCCGTCCTCAGGAATCCCTGATACAATATTGCTGTCAAATGACACTGTGCCTGAGCTTGGCTTGTCAAGCAAACCTAGTATATGGAGCAGCGTGCTTTTTCCGCTTCCGCTCTGGCCTATGATCGAGACAAAATCGCCCTCATTGACCTTTAGATTGACCCCTTTCAATGCAAAGAAGGTGTTGCCTATGTCATAGGATTTGGAAACGTCAGAAAGCTCTATCAGTGCGCTCATCATATCACATTGTCATTTCACATATTGGTTTCGCAGCTATAAAAGGATTTGCCGCATTAATACCCAAATCTCCAATTATCTGGAGCTGACCCATGCCAGTATCGCAAGCGATATTGTCGCAAACACGTAAGGCACCATTGAGAACATCCCCATCCTTCCGTAAATTCCAAGGAACCAGTGGAGCAAAGGCATTGATGTTATCGCAAACAGCATGAATGAGACAACTGCCATAAGAATTCCGAAGGTAAACTTGCTCCTGAGCTCAAGGTAATCCCTAAGGTAAACAAATGTGAGCCAAATGGAAAGCGCAAGCATGAGCATTGACACCGCGTTCATCGCAATGAACATCAGCAGCCCGTCTATTGGATTGTGCCAGAAAGGGAAAATCAGGTTGGTTGCCGTTATCAGCATTATTGCCGCCGCGATTATCCCGAAGGTGCCCAGCGCTGCAGTGGCTGTATAGTTGGCTTTTCCGGCCTTTTCATTATCCTTTTTTCCTTTCCTGTCATTTTTTTTCATCTTCACCACTCTCCAGCGCCTTCTTCATGTAATCGTTGGTCTCGAATTCCGGGCTTATGAAATAAACGGCCCCGTAGCCGTCCTTCATCTTGTAGATGATGCCGTTCTCCACAAGGGCCTCCACATGCCCCTGCACGGTCTTGTAGTCCAGGTTGAGCGAGACTGCGAGCTTGTGCATGTTGGACGGGCTCCTGTGCAGGGCCTTGACTATCCTGCGTCTTGTCGGCCCGCCCCTGGACGCCTCCAGCATCCAGTACAGCAGGCGCGACTTGGCATCCATCATACTGGATTATTGCATCTTTCCTTATTTATAGCTTTTTGCCCAAATTGACCCTTTTTCTTGTAAGAAAAAGTGTTCAACCAAAAAGAAGCCATTTGATCATATGTGAAAAAGAATGGCTTGATGCCTAAACCTCTTTCAGATTCCATTTTAACATTTTTGCTTTCAGATACCCTTGATGCAGATTGAAAAGGATTTTTCTTTGGGGTTGCACTTCACGTTTGAGCCAAGCAAAAACCTGCCGATATACAACTGGCTGTACTACAAGGAGGCGTTCTCGCCCTATGTTGTCGAGAGGTTTGTCTCTGATGAGGATAAATTCATATACGACCCATTCTGCGGGATAGGGACCACTCTTCTGAAATCAAAGGAGCTTGGAAAGCAAAGCATGGGAACTGACGCATCATCATTGGCAGCGTTTACCTCTTCAGTCAAGACAAGGGACTATTCTGAAAAAGATATAGGAGAGCTTGAGGAATGGGCCAAGAAATTGGATTTGAGCAATTATGGAGGCGTTGACTGGAAGTTTGAGCTTTTCAGCCCTTCAAAGGCATTTCCCAAAAGGAACCTCCATGAGATAGTGAAGATAAGGGAGGCGATAGAGAGGCTGGACGGAAAGGCAAGGGATCTTGCATTATTGGCATTGATCTGCATCCTGCCCATGTCCTCATTGATAGTGAAGGATGGGGGAGTGCTGAAGTTGGACAATTCAAAAAGGGCAGGCCAGGCAATTGAGCTTTTCAAAAGGAAGATAAGGCACTATGTTGATGATTTGAGGAACAACAGGATTGAAGGGCCTTTGCCAGAAGTGAAGATCGGAAGCGCATTGAATATAGAAAAACAGTGCGACAAGATAATAACATCCCCTCCTTACCTCAACAGCATAGACTATACCAAGGTTTACGGATTGGAAATATCTTTATTGAACCTGGACAAGAATTCAACCATGAATGACAGGGGCATCTCCATGCCATCATTCATAACCAAGAAGACAGAGGCAGTCTTGACAGGAAGGGATTATATAGACAGTTTCGCGTTCATACCTGTTGTTGGAAACTACTTTGACTTCACAATCAAAGTCATAAAGGAAATGCACAGGAAGCTCAACCCCGGGGGAAAGGCGATCTATGTTGTCGCGGATGCAGTGATAAGCACGACATACATACCTGTTGACGAGATCTGCGGAAGGATAGCCGAGGAGGAGGGATTCAAGTCAAGGGTCATTGTGGGATTGAAGAGAAGGACCAGGATCAACAACAGGATTTTCGACACAAGGGAATCAGCGGTTGTCATGGAGAAATAGGGATATTGATGAAAAGGAATCTTTTGGTCACTTTGGCAGGAAAAACTCATATTGAATGGGCGAAGCAGCTTTTCTCCAGCGTATACTGGAATGCGGGATGGAAAGGAGACTACATGCTGCTGGCAT
>JAPLWW010000017.1 GCA_026396375.1 Microcaldota archaeon
CTCCTTTAGCGTTTTCGGACCCAGTCTTGGCCTTCCAATATCCTTTTTCAGCCTTCGCGTTCACATCTGCGCCTTTTCCAATCAATAAAGCGCAGGTTTGGGTGCGTCCGTTATTTGCTGCAATAATGAGCGCAGTCCGGCCGTCGTTTTCCTTTGCATCTATGCTTGCGTTGTGCTCAAGCAGCAAAGCGCAGGTTTGGGTGTGTCCATTCATTGCGGCAATCATGAGCGGAGTCCAGTTGTCATTGTCCTTCGCCTCGATGTTTGCCCCCGCCTTCAGCAGCCTTTCCACTCTTTTTGTCTTTCCGTATTTCGAGGCATCCAGAATCATCTTATTGAGCTTTTCCTGATTCCCAGGGCTGATGACCCTTTTCTCTGTAGCTAATTTCCTTTTTTCCAGATTAAGCTGCTTGGTTGCATCTTTTGACCTGGAACCGCTGAGTTTCTGTGCCATTCAGACACCACCTGAGATACATTCCCTGAAGTTGGACATGAAGGACTTGAAATTCTCCTTATCCATCGATTTCTGCAGAACCTCCATTGACTCTATGAATGAGGCTGTTTCGCCGTGTCCGCTTCTTATGGCATGCATGGGAGCCGTCCACATATCATCGTCAAACGCATCCATTTTTGCGCCATATCCAAGCAGCAAAACGCATGTTTCTATGCGCCCTCTTCTTGAGGCAAACATCAGCGCAGTTTTGCCGCCATTGCCTTTTGCGTCGATGCTTGCGCCGCTTTCAAGCAGCAAGGCGCAGGTTTCGTTGTTTCCGTTCTCTGCGGCCAGCATCAGCGCATTAAAGCCGTCATTGCTTTTTGAGTCGATGATTATGCCGCGTTCGATTAGAAGCTTGCAGGTTTGGGTGTGCCCTTTCAATGCGGCAAACATGAGCGCAGTCCAGCCGTTATTGTCCTTTGCGTCAATGCTCGCCCCAGCCTTCAGCAGCCTCTCGATCCTTTCCGGTCTTCCTGATCTTGCAGCGTCCAATAGCATCTCATTGAGCCGCTTCTGCCTTTCTTTCGATAGCTGCGGCTTTTCGCCTGGCACCGGCTCCTGCCTGGGTTTCATGATGCGCATCCTCTCAAGCGCGCGCCTGATCAAAGGCTTCCTTTCCTGCATACATTTATTACGTGGCAAAGGAATTAAAAAAGCCCCTTTCTTTCTGTAAGGAAACCAAGGTTTCCTTGAAGTTCCAACCTTCCTTTATTTGCAATAGTTTTTTGGGTGAAGCCTTTTTTCTAAAAAGGCTCCTACGGTAAAGAAAAATGCCCAAGCAATAGGTTTTTAATTGGTTTAAGCAAGACTTATTCATGCAGACAAAGCAGGTTGGATATATCCTGATAGGGTTTTCATTCATAATCGGGTTCATAGTCTACATCTTCAACAGGGCGCTGACAGACATTGTCAACTCCTCATGCTCCCATGGAACAACATGCCCGATGTGGGGAACGATCGATTTCCAGACAAATGTCGGCTTGGGGCTTCTGGCAATCCTCCTGTTGCTGGGAATATATCTTGCGTTCTTCTACAAGGAGCTGACAAGGGCAGACCTTCCTAAGCAAAAGCTTTCCAGGGAGGATTTCAAGGACGCGATGAAAACCCTGTCTCCTGAGGAGAATTCCCTTATTGAAAATCTCATTGACGCGGAGGGAGCCATGTTCCAATCCGATTTGGTCGAGAAATCCGGATTCCAGAAGGTCAAGGTAACAAGGCTATTGGACAGGCTTGAGGGCATGGGCATCATAGAAAGGAGAAGAAGGGGCATGACCAACATAGTCCTGCTAAAGCTTCCCAGGAAAGCCTCCTGAAACCGGTTTCCTACAAATCTTTATATAGAAACCTAATTCTGAAACCAGTTTCATACAAGAGCTAATATAGCGTTTCAGAGCATTAATTACCATGGAAGAAAAAAACCCGGCAATTGGCAATGGGAAAACCCTGCCATCATGCTGTGAAGCAAAGGATATTGATGGCAAAAAGCCAAGCGGATTGGTCGAGGGAATAATCTACGGATTGATTCCGCATACAGGATGCATCGCGTTCATAGCGTTTGCGATATTGGGAGCTACAACAATGAGCGCGCTGTTCCAGCCTCTGCTGATGAACAGGAACCTTTTCTACGGATTGATAATGCTATCTTTCGCGTTTGCTACACTGTCAGCAGCAATCTACCTCAACAAAAGAGGCCTGCTTTCGCTGCAAGGGATATCAAAGGCAAAAGGATACCTCTCAATCCTTTACGGGACAACGATAGGGGTCAACCTCCTGTTCTTCTTTGTGATATTTCCGATGCTTGTAAATGCGATTCCGATAGGAGCCCAAACCAGCGCCGATCTTTCGGCATCCTCATCCTGCCCCATAAATTCAAACGAATCAGGATGCAGCAATTCCCCCCAGGCTGCGGTTTCGCCTCAGGAATTCGCGCCTCTGCAGCAACCCATCCTATTCTCATCATCAGCAATGCTCAAGATACAGGTTGACATCCCATGCTCAGGACATGCGCCGTTGATAAAGCAGGAGCTTTCAAAGATAGCGGGAATAACAAAAATAGATTTTGTGGGATCGAACGAGTTTGACATAACCTATGACCCGTCCAAGGTGGCAAAAGCAGACATACTGAATATAGCCATATTTAAAACTTACCCTGCAAGAGAAATCTGAGGCGCAACCATGAAAAAAACCAAATTCGCCGTTTCCGGCATGCACTGCGCTTCCTGCGCAAGGAACATCGAGACTGCATTCAGGAACGAGGAGGCAGTCAAATCCTTCAATATCAATTTCACGACTGAAGAAGCGGTAGCTGAATACAATGAAAAGGAAATGAGCGAGGAGGACATAATAAGGATAATAGAGGACCTTGGATACTGGGCAGTGGCCGAAGAGGCGATAATAGACAGGGAAAAGGAGCAGAGGGAAAAGGAGATAAGGGACCTGAGCGACCTGTTTCTGGAGTCGCTTATCTTTACAATTCCATTGTTCATAATAACAATGCCCCTGGAATGGCTGGGGATATCGCTCCCCTACAAGAATTATTTCCTTTTTGCGTTAGCCACTCCAGTGCAGTTCATAACAGGGTTCATGTTTTACAGGGGAGCATATTACGCGCTGAAGGCAAGGACAGCAACCATGGACACTTTGATAGCCTTGGGAACGTCAGCGGCCTATTTCTACAGCGTTGCAACGATTTTCACCCCTGGATTGGGAGAGATGGTCTATTTCGAGACATCATCCTTGATCATAACCTTTGTCATACTTGGAAAATTATTGGAGGCCATGGCAAGGGGAAGGGCCTCGGAGGCAATAAAGAAATTGGCTCAGCTCCAGCCAAAGAACGCAACTGTAGTGAGAAACGGAAAGGAGATGGAAATGCCCATAGAAAGGGTAATGGAAGGCGACATAATCATAGTGAAGCCGGGCCAGAAGATCCCTGTTGACGGATTGGTCATCTCGGGAGACTCCCATGTTGACGAGTCAATGGTGACAGGGGAAAGCATGCCGGTCAGGAAACAAGAAGGGAGCCAGGTTATAGGGGGAACGATAAACGGCAACGGCTCCTTCAACTTCAAGGCGACAAAGGTGGGCAAGGACACTCTTCTGAGCCACATTATATCCCTGGTTGAGGACGCGCAGATGAGCAAGGCCCCAATCCAAAGGCTTGCTGACCAGATCAGCGGATATTTCTCGGTAACTATCCTTTCAATAGCGATATTGGCTTTCATTGTATGGTATTTTGTCATTGGCGAGTCGATTTCATTCGCACTGAACGTTTTCGTTGCAGTGCTGATAATCGCGTGCCCCTGCGCCCTGGGCCTGGCAACGCCCACTGCAATAATGGTGGGGACAGGGGTCGGTGCAAAGAATGGGATCCTGATAAAGAACGCTGAGGCGCTTGAGAACATGCACAAGGCAACCACAGTGGTCTTCGACAAGACAGGGACATTGACAAAGGGAAACCTGAAAGTAATAGATATCCTGCCTTTGGACAGCAGTACAAGCCCGGACGAGCTTCTCAGGATAGCGGCAATCGCGGAAAGCAAGTCAGAGCATCCCATAGGGTCATGCATAGTCAACCTTGCAAAATCAAGGAAACTGGACATTGAGGAGCCGGAATCATTCATGGCAGTTCCAGGGAGGGGAATATTGGCAACATACAGGAAAAAGAAGATCATCCTTGCAGGAAGCCTTGATTTCATGGCCCAGCACAAGGTTCAAATGGATTCCAATTTTGACTTCTCAGTGAAGCAGCTTGAGGACGAGGGAAAGAAGGCAACAGTGGTATTCTACGACAACAGGCCAATAGGTGTCATCTCTGTTGCCGATGAGATAAGGGAGGATGCCGCCGATGCAGTGAAGGAGCTTAAGAAGATGGGAAAGAACGTGATAATGATGACAGGGGACAACCACAGGGTTGCAAGCGCGGTTGGCGAAAGGATAGGCATAACCAATATCATCTTCAGCGTGCTTCCTGAAGACAAGGAAAAGGAGGTAGCAAGATTAAGGAGCCAGGGAATTGTTGTTGCAATGGTGGGAGACGGGATAAACGACGCCCCTGCCTTGGCAACGGCTGACATCGGCATAGCCATGGGCTCAGGGACGGATGTTGCGATGGAGGCAGGGGAAATAGTCCTGGTGAAGAACAGCCTGAAGGACCTTGTTGTGGCTTTTGACCTCAGCAGGTACACAATTTCAAAGATCAGGCAGAACCTTTTTTGGGCCTTCTTCTACAACAGCATCGGGATCCCGGTTGCTGCAGGCATCCTTTATCCCTTTACGGGATTCCTGCTGAATCCGATCTTCGCAGGGCTGGCAATGGCGTTCAGCTCGGTCTCTGTTGTTTCCAACTCCTTACTGATGAGAAGATACAAAAGGAAGATATGAATTTCAGATTGATGTTTTGCTGAAAAGGTGCGATGCCAACAAAACGAATACCACAAGGCCGGCTATGGACACTGCAAAATCCGTAAATAATCCGAAGGTTCCTGACCCTATCATCATGATCCTTAACCCGTCAACAGCATAGCTTATGGGATTCAGGCTGCTGATCATTTGCAGCCATGATGGCATCTTGTCCAGCGGAAACAGGGCGTTGGAAAGGAAGAAAAGAGGCATGATGAGCAGGTTCATTATCAGCTGGAATGTCTCCACCTCCTGTATCATGGAAGCGATGGCAATGCCGAGTGAGACAAGGAAGCATGAGAATATCACCATCATTGCAAGTATCCCGATGATATTCATGATGGAAGGAATAGGGGTTCCAGTGATCAATATCCCCAATACCAGTATCATCAGTCCCTGGATGATGGCTGTTGTCGCTCCTCCAAGAGTCCTTCCGATCACCAATGTCTGCCTGCTGGCCGGAGCCGCGAGCATTTCCTTGAGGAAGCCGAACTCCCTGTCCCATATTATAGAGACCCCTGCGAATATTGAAGTGAACAATAATGTCATTGCAAGAATTCCGGGAAGTATGAATCCGCTGTAGTTGAATCCCGGCATCATTGCGGACAATCCCCCTCCAAGCGCGACAAGGAAAAGAAGCGGCTGTCCAAGGCTGCTCACCATCCTTGCCTTGGAGTTGGTGTATCTCTTTATCTCCCTGAGCCAAACGGCGTAAACCTTGGATAATTCAACGTCCATGGAATCTCGCCCTCATGGCAAATCCGGCGTTTTCCGCCTTCTCCTCCCTTATGCTTGAGCCTGTATAGTGTATGAAAACATCCTCAAGGCTGGGGATATGGACCTCTATGCCCTCTATCTCTATATGAGCTTTTATCGCGGCTTCCATGATCTTGGGGACAAGCTTTCCCCCATCCCTGGCCTCAAAGGAAACCGCCATGCCAAGGATTTTCGGCTTCTTGGAAAATCCCATCTTCACAATGAGCTTCTCCAGCTTCTGGGGC
>JAPLWW010000001.1 GCA_026396375.1 Microcaldota archaeon
CAGGTCAGACAAAACAAGCCTTGCCAAGGAAAATGGGGTTGAATTCCTTCCCCAAAAGGAGCTTCTGGAATCCTGCGACACCGTCTTCCTTTGCGTCCCAATCTCTGAAGTGGAGCAGGTGCTGAAAAGCAACAAATTCAGGGAAGATTCCATAATCATTGACACATGCTCTGTGAAGGAGTATCCTGTCGAAATGATGATCAAATACCTTCCCATAGAGGCAAGGATAATAGCTTCCCATCCCATGTTCGGCCCTGATTCCATAAAAGGCGGGGCTTCTGGCCTCAATTTCGTGCTTCACAATGTCAGGTGCGACAAGGAAACGTTTGATTCCTGGTTCTCCTTCTTTAGGGGCCTTGGATTCAATATGGTTGACATCTCTCCGAAGGAGCATGACAGATTGGCCGCGAATTCCCAGGGCATAACCCATTTCATAGGCAGGATCCTGGAAAAGATGGATATAAGCTCAACGCCAATAGACACTACTGGTTTCAAGAAGCTCCTGGAAGTCAAGCAGCAGACGTGCAACGACACCATGCAGCTGTTCCAGGACCTGCAGATGAGAAACAAGTTCACGAAGCACATGAGGGCCAAGTTCTACTATGCCGCAGAGTCGCTTTCAAACAACCTTCTGCCTTTGCAGATAAACCCGGAATACATGACAATGGGGATACAGGGGATAGAGGGATCCTATTGCGAGCAGGCATGCAAAGAGATATGCGAATCATTGGGCATTAAAAAATACGAAATAAAATACCTTGTGAAGTCCCGCAATGTCCTTGACAACCTGTTTTACGGCAACATAGACAAAGGGGTTGTCGCCATAGAGAACTCTACAGCGGGAGTTGTGATGGAAACAATAGAGGCGATGTCCCAATATCCCTGCAAGATAGAGAAAATAATGCCGATAATGGTCAGCCACTGCCTTATGGTGAGGCCGGGAGAAAGGTTCGAGGGCATAAAGGAGGTCCATTCCCATATCCAGGGGCTGATGCAGTGCAAGAGCACGCTGGCAAGGATACTGCCAAATGCCAAGCAGGTTGAGCAGGAGGACACCGCGCTCTCGGCAAAGGACCTTGCAGAAAGTAAATACCCCAAGAACAGCGCGGTCATCGCCTCCGAGGCAGCGGCAAAAAAGTATGGCCTCGAGATACTGGCAAAAGGAGTCAATGACCTTAAGGAGAACTATACTGACTTCATGCTGATAAGGAGAAAGTGATCCGTCCTTTCAACAGGCTTTAATATTCTTTTGCGCAAATATCGATTGTGATAGCATGCCTGGAGAAAATGAGGGAAAATCCGTATCCGATCTTCTGAAACAGACTTATGATTTTTTTGTGCCGAAAAAAACTGACAAAAAAGAAGAAAAGAAAGACAGGCAACAGCCGATAGAATTGGGAAATGCTTTGGATGAAGATATCTTCAAAGATGACGAGATCAGCAAGCCAAAAATTACTGAAAAGGCGAAACCGACAGTTTTGGATAATTCCATGTCTCTTGGCGAAGCGATGAATAAGATTGTTGATTTAATAGATACAAAGAACCAAACAATAAAGAGATCCAATGGAACCATGGACGGCTTTGGTCACTGGGGGTTCAAGTACGAAGAATGCGCAATATTCCGCAAAGGCACGGAGATGGCCAGAGTGCGCGTTTTCAATCCTCCTGAAGGTTTTCACGTTTCAATAAAGGATGCTTTCGGCAAGGAATCTTCCCTTACCACTAACTTGAATGAGATAGAGAAATATCTGAAAGGCAAAGGCGTAGAGACAAAGGAGATAGAGAAGACGCAGGGGGCCCGCAATTCCGCTGAAAAAACCAGGTAGAATAATCAAGGAGCTTAACTAAATCCAAAATAAAATTATTTTTTAAAAAGAAAATAAAAAATAAAGAAAAATGGAAGGATTTACTTCCTTGCCATCTTTGCCTTGCAGACGTATCCTGCCTTGTCAAGGTAATATAGATATCCTTTTTCCTTGTTTATCTTTTCGGATCCTACCTTGCCCTTCCTGCCCCTTTTGTTGCTCTTCATTGGAGCCTCCCAGACATATCCGTCCTTACCTATGAAATATAGGTATCCTTCTTTCCTTGTTATTTTCTCGTTTCCTATTCTTTGTCCCATAATTTCACCGTTATATCTATTATCGACCGTCAGATATAAAAAGGAATACAGTTTTTATACACGGAGAACCATCGATTCTACCGTTAAAGGCCTATTTTTGGCCTGAAATCTCCTCGCAGGCGCTGTATATGTTGTTGAATATCTCCCTTATTTTCTCCTTTGGTATTGCGGAATACGCTATTCTTATCTTTCCGCCTACCGCTATTATTCCAGTGTCATATTTCTGCAATAATCTCTTTCTCAGCTTTTCCGCATCTACGCTTTTCAGGTTCATGCACATGAAGTATCCTGAATTGAAAGGAAGCGGCTCAAGGTATTTCCTGTATTTTTCCTCCTTGATTGCCTTTTCTATCTCCTCGAACCTTTCCTTCAATAGGTTGAATTTCGCCTGCTTCTCCATCATATAGCTGTTGCCCTTGAGGCATTCCGCTATCAGCGACTGCGACAAAGTGCACGAGCTTGAGATTGACCCTCTTATTGCGCCTACCGCCTTTTTCTCAAGCGCCTCATAGAATTCCCTTGTCCCATTTTTCATTCCAAAAGTAATGAACCCTATCCTCAATCCCCATGCGAAGTTCTCCTTTGTTGCCCCGTCGCATTTTATCGCAAGGACATTGTCCTTTTCAATAAGCTTCGGGAAAATGGATTCCCTGTCTATCCCTTCCCTGTAAACCAAGCCGAAATAGGCGTCGTCGCAAATGACTGCAATCGGCCTTTGCTTTGCATTGTTCCCAATGACATCAGAAACAGCCTTTGATTCCTCAACAGTCAGCGTATATCCAGTTGGGTTGTTCGGGAAATTCAATAACACAACAGGCCTTTTCGATCCTTTTATCGCTTCATCGAGCCCCTCAATGTTGAACCTGCTGTCCTTGAACATCTGGAATGTCTTTATCCTTGCACCGAACCCGTTTTCAAAAATCAATTTGTAGTTTTCCCAGTAAAGATCCGGCATTATTATATCAACGCCTTTTTCCGCAAAAAGATACGCTGCCAGGTAAATCCCGTGGGTTATCCCTGCTGTCACAACCGGGCTGGAGATTTCCTGCCTTAGGGAAGGGTTCTTTTTTATCATTTCTTCCTTCCACAATTGCCTAAGCTCGGGATTTCCTGATGAGGGGGAATATGAGAATGAATTGTTTGGCTTAATGGCCATCATTTTAGCCATCAGGGGCAGGTGCATTATCTCCCCGCTGTCTTCGTTGGCTATGCCTGCGGTCGCATCTATTTTCTTCCCTTTTGCGTCAAGGGACTGCTGGACAAATCCTGTTTTTGGGAAATATATCGCCTTGCCTTTTTTAGACAGCAGGTCAAAGAATGGAGTCTGTTTTATTGTCTTGTTCAACGATCTGGCTTCCTTGGATATCATGATTAAGCGTTCAATGCAATGGTTTTAATTGTTTTTGAATCGGGAAAATAAATTGAGCCCATCCGGATTTGAACCGGAGATCTTTACCGTGTCAGGGTAACGTCTTACCAACTCGACTATGGGCTCCTCAGAGCGTATATGGACCTTGCGCGCTTTTTCCTTAAGCGCAAGGGGACTATGGGCTCTAAAGCTTGTCAACTTCGTGCTTGACCCTTAGCATATAGGGCAACGGTATTAAATCCTTCTGCCCGTTCCTATACAAAAATTTGGAGAAGAGCATCTTGTCCTGCTCGTCAGCCCTTGCGAAAATCGCATGGGAAAGGTTGGAGACCAGCATCACATTCCCTGCCAGCGTCGCCTCCTTAGACATGACTATGACGTCTATTATGTTCATCTTATGCTGGTGCAAAGCCCTGTACACTATCTCTATCTCCTTCGCGATATTGTCCTTTTCCATTGAAAACATACCTTTTGCGAACATGTTTTAAATCTTGTTTCTGTGTTTTTATATGCCTCTAACTGTTTTTAAATCTTCAACATATGCCATATCAATAGAAAAAAGCAGAGGTCAAACCCCGAAAGTGACCCTCAATATGTCCCTGATCCCAGGGGCCAATCCAAACACAAGCGCTATGGATAACAGATAATTCTTGTCAAAGTCGCTTGCCTTTTCCCTGTCAACGAGATAAATAAATATGATGGAAAGGAAGATCTTGAAAAGGTAGAAATAGAGGAATCCCGAGCTCTGGCCTATGAGATTGGAGAACACGTGCTGCTCGAAATAGTTGCCGTTGACCTCTATGGCCATGTATGTCGCGGCCCCGTCAAGCGCCTGGGAAAGAACAACAAGCGGCATCAGCTTGTTCTTGAAATAGGAATAGACTGCTGCAAAAGGTATCAGCGCCAATATAGCTGTCATCGCAAAATAGGTGATGTTTATCCTGTAATAGATGCTTCCCAGTATCAGGAGGTGCACTGCCAATAATATTATCCCTATCCACAACGCCAGCTTCCTTTTTGTAAGGTAATCAATCGCCATTGCAATAAGGAAAAGCCCTCCAACGAAAACATATATCCCAGGTGTGATGTTGAAGATGTTATACGCGAAAAGGCCCTTTACCAGGGGATCAAACACAACTCCTGAGTCAACCGCATCGGTTATTACTCTCTTTACGGATCCGAAAAGCACGAAAGCGACAACTGTCTTTATGAAATAGTCGTCTATCTGGATTTTCCTGTCCTTCAATACCCTGTAAATGAGATAAAGCGCCCCTAGGGCTATTGCGGCATAGACCCCGGTATTCACAATATTGTATCCGCTTTTCTCCGATATGGGATCAAGGAAATACTGCTCAATGAACCCCATCAGGACAACCTTGAGATGACCTTGTCCATCAGGGCCTTGTCAGTTCCTTTCAAAATCTCGAGGTTGCCTTTCCATTCCCTTACAAAGTCAAATGATATTGAGCCCGGCTTCTCGTAGAGCATCTGCGTTGTTATTATGTCGTCTATGTTGTTCATGTCTATGTGCTTCATCCTCATCTCAAGCTCTTCGCACTCTGTATAATACTTGTTCTTGTATACGCCTGAAACAGAGTAGTACATCGATATCCATGCGTCCGACATCCCCATGATCGCCTTTTTCGTCATTTCCGGATCCCTTGTTATGCCTATCATAGATGTCCCCACTCCTGCAAATGAGGCAACCGATATGACCGGAAGGTTTTTCCCTATCCTTTCGCTTGCGCTGAAGGCCTTTGTAAACGAGTTGAATATGGATGTTTTCTTCGCGTCGCTGAGCTCCTTGTCCTTCTGCTCGCTGCTGATATAGTCAAAGTCATAGCCTGCCTTCCCGAACGCTCCCTTGTAAAAGGGGTCTGAAACCAAAATGAACCTTCCCATGATGGTAAGATGGATCCACCAATATAAAAGTTTTTCGAAAGCTTCGGAAGCAGGCAAGCCAGCCTAAAGCTCTGACCCTTTCTTCAGCTTCCTGAATATCGACTTTTCCTTTTTCATGCCAAATTTAGAAATGATCGCATCCTTGTAGTTTAATAATATTATGACAAGGCTTCCCAAAACAAGGACCGCTATGGCCAGTATCTTGGTGTCCCCTTCCCCCTTCTGCTTCAGCACGCTATCCAATGAGGAGATTATGCTCTTTGATTCCTGTATCGCGCTTCCGTAATTGCGCAGCTGGATGTCATTTCCCGCATTGCCTATCTCCTTGCTTATCCTGTCTATCGTTTCTTGGTCAAGGTTTCCCCTGCTCTGCTCGAACAGGAGCTTTGCTGACGAAAGCTCGCTGTATGCGATGTCGCTGAAGCCAGATATTTCATTGCTTATCTGGCTGGCCATCTTTTCAGTCTCGTTCCTGTAGTAGTTTATCTGCTTCTCGCTGAACCCCTTCTTCATCTTGTCCAATTGGCTTCTCAATGATGCAGGGGTTATCGGAAGGTATGAGTCTGTCTTGCTCTGCTTTGCGTCGTTGTATATCTTCTCATAATCTGAAATGCTTGATTCCAATGACGCGACATAGGATTTGAACTCCTGGGTCAATGCCTCAATGTCGCTGCTTTTGTTCTCTATCTTTTTTCCTATTTTGTCGCTTATCTGGTTTAGATAGAATGATGCCAAGACCGCATAGCTCAGGTTTCCCTCGGATGCCTTTGCCTTCCTGTAGTTTTCCTTGAATTTTGACATCGCATCGGCTATTCCGGAATCGTCAAAGCCGTTGTCATTGTACAGCTTCTCCAGCTTGGTGTAATTTGAGAATGCCGAAGCGAGCCACTTGTCAGTCTCCTTTCCTGTCCACGAGCCGTCATAGCTTTTCAATGCGTCTATCTTCCCACCAAGATCCTTACCATCCAGCGAGCTCTGCAGCTCGATGATGCTGTCCTTCCTTGCAAGGTAGCTTTCAACGAGGTCGGAGTCAAAGTCCAATGAGCTTGAGGTCTTCAACGCGCCGTTTATCATGTCCATCTCATTCTTCATGCCGGATGCGAGCTTTCCGTAGGTGCTGTTCTTGCTTGCCTCGTCGCTCTGCCTCTTGTCTATGCTGTCCTTGAGGATCATGAGCTTTGAAAGGGCAGTCGAATTGTCTATGTTGATAAGGTTGCTTATGCTGTCAAGCGCGCTTTTCTCGCTTGAGTTCATCTCAGTATTGTTCAGCTCGCCTATGATTTCAACCAGCCTCCTTGAAACAGAGTCCTTGGGATAGTCGCATTGCAGTTCCAGGTATCCGTCCTGGCTTGCAATTGCCTTCTTCAGTACAATCGAGCTGCCATCATCAGAATATTCAAATGATGAGCTCTTTACCAGGCATTCGTTGTCCTTCCTTATGCTTATCTCGTTAAGGGAAACCTTGGGCGCTATGCTGATCTTCCTCATTATCCTGGTCGAGCTTGAGTTGCTTGACACATCCTGCTTCTCCGACAGGGAGTATGCGTTTTCAACCGTCCTTGTAGCCTCAAGCTCATAGGTTCCCTTCTCAAGGCTCCTTGCCACCTTGCTTCCAGAATATGTTTTTCCGTCCATCCTTATCTCGTCATATCCCTGGTTCATGTAAAACCCGCTTATAGGAATCCCTATCTCTATCATCCAATTTTCTATTATTGTTGCCCTTTCATTGTATCCCCTGGACTGGCTTTTCTCCAGGCTTCCTTTTGCGAAAATCCCCTTTTTTCCGAATTCAATGGTCTTTGTCTCCAATGGGCCGATCCTGCTGACCCTCAGGGTTATCGTCTTTCCTGATTTTGTCGAGCTCACTCCCTGGATATCCGAGGGATCAAGGTCTATTATGGGCTCAAACGAAACCTTAATGTCAGTTCCCTCAATGTTCATTGGATTCTCAATCTCTATCATCCCTGCCAGATATGATTCCTCATTTATCTCCGGAGTTGGCACTGAATACTCTATCTTTGGGACAAGCGATGACAGGACATATTCCTTGGCCTTTTGGACCAACTCCTTTTCTGCCGTTGTGTAAACAGACCTTAGGGCATTCAGCTTCCCCAGGCCGTTAATATAGTCTATTTTTCCGTTGAAAACAACGCCCTGTTCAGCTGCCTCGACATCTGACCTTATGCTTGAGAAATATTCCACGTCGCTGTCCAAATATCTGAAGATGTTGGCCCTTCTCGGCCCCAGATCCGAGTATGTTTTTTCAGCCTTCTTCTCTATGCTGTCCCTTATGCCTTTCATCTGCTCGATCGCCAATCTCATGTTGTTGCTGCTCCTGCAGATGTTGAAAAGGTCCTGTTCCGAGGAAACGTCTATCCCGTCTTCGTTTGCTTTATCTATCATCTCCTGCGTCTTGGAAACCTCCAATGAGAACTGCGCGCTGTCGTTTGAATTTGCAGGAGGGTTCGCTATCCCCAGCATGTAGATGTAGGCTTCCCTGTATTTCTCAAATTTCGTTCCCAATGTCGGCTGGATGTCCCCCTGGGATATATTATCATATGCAGAGGAAACGTTGAATCCCTCCTTTGCCTTGGAATCTGCCATCTCCTTTGCCTTGCCTCTAATATAATATGTTGTCTGGTTTGCATATTCCAATGTCATGTTGACTGTTGCAGTGGTGTCAATTATCCTTTTGTTCAGCGCAGCATATCCGTCGTAAACTGTCGATCCCCAGTTCTCCTTTTCCCCTTTTCTGATTCCCTCAAGGTATGTGATTTCTTCATCTATCCCAATATTCTCGTCATTGAATTTCTGGTATGAGCTTCTTATGTCCTCGATGCTTGAATAGACAACACCGTTTGGGATGTAGATCTCGGTTATCTTATCGATATCCTGTTTGCCCATTTCCTCTATCCTTTTTTTCAGGATGGCATTGTTCCTTGCAGCTTCAAGATCCTCTTCGCCGACAACGCTGTTGAAAAGCTCCAAAGTTTCATTGCACTGATTTCTCCTTTCATTGTTTTCGTTGACAAATATCCAAATATAATTTATCCCGCCTATTGCGCTTGAAACGTTCGGAGGGTCCAAATAGATGTCCCTTGAAAGCCGGTAATCCTTTTTCATTGCAAGCGCGTATGAGGAGGTTGTGTTCATCTCTATCCTCTCTACCTCTTTCTGCGTCTGCCTGCAGAACTGGGAGCCAACCCCAGTATAGTTTTCGTTGCAAAGGCCCATGAATTCCAATCTAGTGTATATGTCATTCAGCTCGGATGCGTTGCCGTTGGCATTGCCTGCGGAATACCTGTACAAGGATACCAAGTCATCAAGGGTTTTCCTGTAGTCCTTCTCATAGTCATAGCAGGAGGCCTGGGATTCCCCATAGGATACAGACCTGTTTTCAATATAGATAGTGACATATGCAAGCGCCCCCCATTGGTTTGATAGCGCCAGCATGTCAATCCCCCTGTTAACCGGCCTGTTGAAATAATGCTCTGCATTGAAATAATCAACTATCTTTCCAAATGCAACCAGGTCATTGGGGCTCAGGCTTGCCTTTGCATCTGAAACATCCCCTATCCTGTAATGGGTCTCTGTGTCGTTGTCTACCTCAACACTGTATTTTTCACCCTCTATCCCGATGACTTTCGCGGAATCAGGGTTGCTGTACAGGAAATAGGCGTCCTGCTCCTTGTTTTTCCCGTCAAGAAGCCATTTTCTGATGTCTCCCAAAATGAACGTTCCTGTATCCATGTTGTTGCCTTTGTCAAAGCTGAAGAATGTCCCGCATTCTGCCCTTGCTATTATAGTGTCCCCAAGGTCGTTTTCATAGCTGTTTGCAAGCCCCAAAGCTTCGTTGTCCATGCTGCTTTTGTTCAGCTCATTCTCCAAAAGCTCCTTTATGGTTACATCTGTATAGTCTGGATTGAGCGCGGTTTTCCCTAAAAAGCTGAAATCATATGAGCTCCAGGAGCTCTGGTTCCATGGCTTTGCCAGGTTATCATTAAGGGAGCTGAATGAAAAGGAGATTCCCATTGCGATGACAATGGCAAGCATATACTTGGCATTCATGAGCCTCTTTCCGCTTTTTGCATTATAAATCTTTGCCTTTTGACCATATTTTGACATTTTTAATCATTATTTTCATAGGAGGAGCTTATTTTGTTGTATTTTGTTGTTTTTAATGTTTCTCTTTAAAAAAGCAACCTTTATATATTCTTTTATGCATAAAATAGATAGGGAATTGGGAGTAAATACAAAGGTGTCTGGTAGAGGCGATTAGGTGGAGTACACATTCATTAAGAAGGTCGTGATGTTCAATGTAGCGCTCGTAGCCTTTGTGCTGCTTGCGGCCAACACCGACACTTCTGTCGTTTCCCATGTTGTTGACTCGGCAAGCAGCGCAGTTGTCTCCTCTTCCGACAGCGGAACAGCCTCGGTTGAGTCTTCGTCACAGCCTGCCGTCAGCGGAAAGGGCAAATCATCTCCTCCCAGTTCAAGCCCTACGATATCAAGCACCAAGACCAAAACCCGGCCTTCTTCAGGCTCATCTTCAGGAAACGACTCTGAGATGGAGATTTTGGCCAAGAAGGACAAGACACCCCCTTCCATAGGCGCTGTTGATATCCCTGAGACAAGGGAAGGCCCATCCTCGCTGGAAATATCCGCAATAGTCACAGACCAAAGCCCGATAAGCAGGGTATGGGCAAGCATAAACGGAACAGCCTATGACATGAACAAGGTCAATGCAGGCACTGAAAAAACAGAGGATGTAATGCCTTCCATAAAACTCAGCAGCTCCAAAAACAAGGAGATCGGCAACATCTGCGACCAGATCAACTCAACATACATCGCTGTGGAAAATCCGGATAAGGAGATTGTCCTTAGGACAAACGGCCTGGGAGGATCAGGAACAATAAATTTAGTTTATCTTCATGTAATCTATTCTTCAGAAAAGGATGATGGCACAGAAGGATCAGTATATTGGGCAGTGCCGGATTCAGAGCAGGGGCAGGCGCACGCATTTACAGCAGGCGCCGAACCGCAGGAGGCATCATTTGACGTAACTTCCGAAAGAGCTTGGGATGCATCCGATTTCGATCCTGCGGAGATGCATCTGCAGGGTGCAGAAGGGTTGAGGATACACGATGCATGGTTTGAGGTGACCTACACCTCTGAAAGCGCAAGATATGCCCTGAACGTTCCAGGCCTTGGCGCCGGAACCTATAATTACACCATCTATTCCAACGACAGCTTTGGGAATACCGCCAGCCTTGGAGGAGAAGCAACCGTGCTTCCGGAGCTTGTTGCCATGAACATATCGGTTATTGATTCTGGAAGCGCAGAACAGCCTGCGGTCATACAGGTATTGGATTCCAACAACAATGTCGAGATAAACGGGACAACCACAGATCTGTCAGACATGAATTCCCTTGAGGCAGGCACCAAGACAATCATTATAGAGCCGATAAACAATACGATCCAAAGCATAGAGATCTACGATGCCAACATCTCCGCGGAAGTCGACAGTTTCATAAAGATAGACAACCCTGAGGACAGCCAGGGGCATGCAAGCCTCTATGCGATAGATCCCACTGCCCTGAATTTCACAAGCGCGAATGTCACAGTTTCCGCATCCGGGACCGAGTTGTGGAAATGCAAGGACTGGGACTTTGATGCGCAGAGCTGCAATGGGGAATGGGTCTTCTTAGCGAACATAGTGCCAGGGGAGATGTACACATTTACGCTTACCCCGGAAGATCCGGGATTCAAGGAGGATTTCAGCGGAAACTACACAGCCAGCGGGTACGCGGCATGGAAATCAACCAATGCTGTTGCAAAGCCCCCTTCGTCAGGGCCAAATGTGACAAATGAGGCGGTTTTGGCATCGGCGGAATACACCAACATCAGCGCATCAGACACCTCATGGGCCTTGGCATCAGGCACAGGCTACAGGGCATTCAGGTTTGAGTTCAACATCACCCAGCCGGCATCCACCATAAACAACATATCATACCGATGGACAGGATACAGCACGGGCTCGGGGTCACAGCCGGTGAACATGTACCTCTGGAACTATACAGGAAGCTCCTGGTTTAATGCAGTAAACAACAGCCAGACTACAGGGGACTATAACCTGACATATACGCTGGCCTCGGGAATCTCAAACTTCATAAACTCGAGCGGCAAGCTGACATTCATAGTGGAGACAGCATCCCCAGGATCAACATACATCCTTTACACGAATTACGTTTCAATCAACATATCAGACGCGACTCCTCCAGCATCAGTGACAGGATTGGCCAACGCATCGGCGACCAAAACCTCAATCTACTGGACATGGACAAACCCGGCTGATTCCGACTTCAATTCCTCAATCGTCTACATTGACGGAGTCAACTTGGCAAACACCTCAAGCGCATTCTACAACGCGACAGGATTCACCGTGAATACCAGCCACATGATAACCATCTATACAAAAGACAATTTCGGCAACATCAACAATACAAACGTTTCAAGCACAGCCTCAACGATGGCAAACATCCTGCCGACGCAAACCACCCCCATCCTCAATTCAACTTTGGGGACAAACACAACCTCGGAAAATCTGACATGCTATAACCAGTCCACTGCCGATGCAAATGGGGAGGACTCGGTGAAGAACATTTTCAATTGGTATAAGGGAGGAGCTTCAATAATGGTTTTGAACATGCCATTCGAGGGGGGAAGCAACTCAACTTTCACTAAGAATTATGCACAGAGAAACAATGGAAGTGTTTATGGGGCTGCATGGGTAATGAACGGAGGATATGATGGAAAAGGGGCGTATAATTTTACAGTAGAAGGACAAAATATAACCCTTGGAGATTTTCCTGAGATTGAGGGTGCAAGAGAACTCAGCGGAATGATGTGGTTTAAAACAAATGATTTGACAAGAGACAATCTTTTAATGTTTAAAGGACTCTTTACTGTAAATTCCGGTCCTTTCATGGTTTGGAGAGATGACTATGCCGGAGTAAGCGGAAGATTGGATACATGCTCAATTGAGCTGAGCAATGGAACCAACACCACTAGATTTGAAGGAAGCTCAGGACTTTGCAATACCACAGGATGGACCCATCTTGCATGGACATTTAATGGAAGTGCTGAGAGAGAGCTAAGGGTTTATGTAAATGGGGTTGAAGATACAACCCCTCTTGTTACTGACCAAAACATAACTTTCCTGATGGCCAATTCCTATGACCTTATTTTGGGAAGGTCTCATTCAGCACTTACTAACGGGTTGGTTGGATTAATGGATGACGTAAGAATTTACAATTCAACTCTTTCCCCTGAACAGATTAAAGCAATATACAACAACAGGAGTGATTTAATCGTTTCTCAGGAATTAGCAGAAGGGCAAAACTGGTCATGCGCAATTACCCCTAACGACGGGACAGGAGACGGCAGCACTTTGGCAAGCAACAGCCTAACCATAAAACCATTCGGATCATTGAATGTTTCGCTGTTAACCCCAACACCTGGAGCAACGACAAACGTGACCCAGAACCAGACATTCTGGGTAAATGCGACAGTTACATGCAATGGGGGGGCAGGGGCATTGTGCGGAAACATAACGGCATACGCAAGATACAATATAACAACAGACAGCCCTCCTGCCGATTGGTGGAACTCTTCCTGGCGAAAAAGAAACCAGATAAACATCTCAAGCGCAGTCGCAACCACACTCACGAATTTCCCGATCTACCTCAATGTCTCCAAGGCCGCATCCATGCAGGCAGACTTTGACGATCTGAGGTTCGTCAACGGCTCCTGCAGTTCAGGCAATACCCTGCTATTGGACTATGAGATAGAGAACTACACCGGTTCAAATGCAAACGTTTGGGTAAGGATCCCGAGCCTGCCGTCCACGGGAGCAAAAATATGCATGTATTACGATAATTCGGCAGCAGGCTCCGGACAGAACAGGACAGGCGTCTGGGATGCCAATTATGTGGGCGTCTGGCACCTAAATGAAAATGTGACTGATGAGGCAACTACTGGAATCCACAACGACTCCACTTCCAACGGCAACAACGGCAAACAGAGCGGAAACGCGCAAGGAGCCGGCAAAGTTGCCAGCGGCCAAGCGTTTGACGGAATCAATGACTATATCAACGCCTCGACTTCGCCAGGATCAGCTGTCAATTTAACAATCGAATACTGGATGAAACCCAATGTCAACAATACATATATGCGAGCCGTGGGCAAAGAGATTAATGGTACTCAAGGCTGGAGCTTTTTGATCCGTCCATCTGGAGACGCCGGATTCGATAGGGCAATAATCTTCAGAATCGGAAGCGACGCCAATTATGGCGCCTGGGGCAATGAGGTTTCAGCCCAATATCTATACAACGCCAACCAGTGGGTGCATATTGCCGGAACTTTCGCTTACAATGGCGCAAATGGCGGAACAGGAACGCTTTATGTGAACGGAACTTCAGTGGCATCCAAATCAAATACCGACGGCCGCGGAGTGGCAAACACAAATGCACCATTCTTGATAGGCTTGGATTACTCCACGTACCCTAGCACTGAAGACTTCAATGGCATAATAGATGAAGTCAGAATCTCGAATATCGCAAGAAGCGCAGACTGGATCAACCAATCCTACAGGATGGTCGCAAATCAAAACTCCTATGTTGCAACCAATGGCGAAGAAGCCTTGCCAACAATCGAATCAATGACAGCGATAAACACGACAGCAGGGGCAACGCCCCTTCGTTCCCTGTCATCTCAGCCCCAGTCATGTACATTGAACCAGGGGCAGTCGTGCCAGCTCAACTGGAGCGTCAATGCGACAGGGGCAATGAATTCCCAATACAAGATAAACGTCAATTTCTCAAGCAGCTACAGCGAAATATCCGCGAACCAGACTGCAAACGCGACAATAAATATCCTCTCGGATTCAACCCCTCCGGCATCAGTAACATCATTGGCCAACATATCAGCAACATTCACATCAATCTACTGGACCTGGACAAACCCGGGAGATGCGGATTTCAGCACCAACATAATCTATATTGACGGGGTCAACCTGGCAAACACCTCAAGCGCATTCTACAACGCGACAGGATTCACCCAGAACACCAGCCACATGATCACAGTCTACACAAAAGACAATAACGGTAATATCAACAGCACAAATGTAAGCAACACAGGAAGGACATTGCTTGCGGGAACGTTAGGAGTTTCTCTGATAACT
Source organism: Microcaldota archaeon (assembly GCA_026396375.1). GTDB lineage: Archaea > Micrarchaeota > Micrarchaeia > Anstonellales > J096 > JAPLWW01. The sequence continues at coordinate 14,635 of JAPLWW010000001.1, forward strand.
CCTGCTTCAGGGCAAACGACAAACGTGACCCAGAACCAGACATTCTGGGTCAATGCGACAGTAACTTGCAATGGAGGGGCAGGGGCATTGTGCGGAAACATAACGGCATACGCAAGATACAACGCAACAGTTGACACCCAAACCCTTTGGACGCCGGCGCAAATCGCCACCACGCTGTGGCTTGACGCCAATGACTCCTCAACAATCACCAATGACAGCTCAAGGAACATCTCCAATTGGAGGGACAAGAGCAGCGGATTCAATTTCACCCAGTCAAATGCGACATACAAGCCCAAGTACAACGCAACCGCATTCAATGGAATGCCGGCAGTGGTCTACGACGGAATTGATGATGAGCTCGACGCAACCATCGCAGGCACTTCGGCAAACAACTGGACCGCTTTTGCCGTAATCGACCAATTGCCAAACTCAAAGTCATTCCAATACGTATTGATTTCGGGCGCAGGAACCATATTAAGCAGAAAAGGCGGTGGCGGAATTTCATTTAAAGATAACTATGGCACGTACTATAGCGAATCTACCCCATATGTTACAGGGAAACAGATAATAGGGTGGCAATTGGCAACCAACGGCAATTTCTACAGAAACGGGACTTCGGTATATTCCACCCCATGGAATTACACAGCATTAAGCTTAAACGGAACTGCACAAATCAGCGCTTCTGCCCAAGGACAGCTCAACATGAGCATTGTAGAGCTGCTAGTATTGCCCACCAAGATATCCGATGAAGACAGGCAAAAGATAGAAGGGTACCTTGCATGGAAGTGGGGGCTTGAGGGAAACCTGCCAGCGGACCATCCCTACAAATCAGCGGCGCCAACAATCATGGTCGAATCAGTGACTGCAATAAACACGACAGCAGGTGCAACGCCCCTTCGCTCCCTGTCATCCCAGCCGCAGTCCTGCGCACTGAACCAGGGGCAGTCATGCCAGCTCAACTGGAGCGTCAATGCAACAGGGGCAATGAATTCCCAATACAAGATAAACGTCAATTTCTCAAGCAGCTACAGCGAAATCAGCAATAATGAAACAAACAACGCAACGGTCAGGATATATGGATTAGACACAACTCCGCCTGCTTCAGTCACAGCGCTCACAAACATCTCCGCGACCATGACATCCATCTACTGGACATGGACGAACCCGGTTGACACAGACTACAACATTTCACTCATCTATATTGATGGGGTAAATGTCGCGAACACCTCAAGCGAGTTCTACAACGCAACCGGATTCACCCAGAACACAACCCACACGATAACCATCTACACAAGGGATAATTTGGGAAACATAAACAACACTGATGTAAGCAATACAGGAAGAACCTTGCTAGACACATTCCCGCCTGCTTCAGTCACAGCGCTCACAAACATCTCATCAACAATGACCTCAATCTACTGGACCTGGACGAACCCGGTTGATTCGGACTACAATATTTCACTCATCTATATTGACGGGGTCAACGTATTGAACTCAACAACTCCGTCATACAACGGAACCGGATTCACCCAGAACACAACCCACATGATAACCATCTACACAATGGACAACCTTGGGAACTTAAACAATACCAACGTAAGCAACACAGGAAGGACATTGCCGGATATTTATCCTTCAGCATCCGTAACCGGATTGACAAACGCCTCAGCGACAATGACCTCAATCTACTGGACCTGGACGAACCCGGTTGACTCGGATTTCAACTCATCCATAATATACATTGATGGGGTAAATGTCGCGAACACCTCAAGCGAGTTCTACAACGCAACCGGATTCACCCAGAACACTCTTCATACAATAACAGTCTACACGAAAGACAATCTTGGGAACTTAAACAACACAGATGTAAGCAACACGGCAAAGACGCTATTAGATACAAGGGCTCCAGCGATACTGTTTGCAAGCCCGACGTCAAATTCATCTTTGCTAACAGCCAACAATTATATCCTGGCAAACGTCACTGCGAACGATACGGACCTTAACAGCATAACAATAAGACTCTATAATCTGACAGGGGCCTTGATCAACTCAAGCACAGAAGCTTCGAACAACCTGTTTGTCAATTTCAGCGGGCTTGATGACGGAATATACTATTTCAACGCAACTGCCTATGACGAAGTTGGGAATTCCAACAGCACGGAAACCAGAAACATAACAATAGACACCACTGCCCCATCAGCCCAATATGTTTTCCCGACATACAATTCAAGCTATTATACTGCAAAGGCCTACATATTGGTCAATGTAACCTCTTCGGATGCGCACTTCAGCAACATTACAGCAGAACTCTACAACTCCTCAGGAAGCATGGTAGACTCATCAACAGGAACATCCGCAGTTTTGTTTGCCAACTTTTCAAGCCTGGCAGACGGCATCTACTATTTCAATGCAACAGCCTATGATGCGCTGGGCAATTCGCAGCCGTTGGAGACAAGGAACGTCACGATAGACACAATAAAGCCAATTTCTTCCTTCATTGCTCCGACAACAGCCTCAGGAACAGTCCAAACATCCCCTTCAATAGTGGCGAACGTTTCTGTTGCTGAAGCCAACCCAGACCATATGGCAATTTCATTGTACGATTCCAACATGAGCGTCATCAACACCTCAGACAGCACATATGCGGACTTCAGCGGGCTTCCTGACGGACTCTATTATTTCAGCGCAATCGCATATGACCTGGCAGGGAACCAGAACAGCACAGAGACAAGGAACGTCACGATAGACACGATCAACCCAACGGTATCATTCGTTAGCCCAACTCCTGTTTCAGGGTCATATACGAATTCAAGCAGCATATCCTACAATATCACCGCTTCGGATTCCAGCTTGAATAACGTAACAGTAAGCCTGTTCAATTCCTCGGGATCATTGGTGAATTCAAGCGTTACCGCTTCATCAGGTGTATACGGCAATTTCCCTTCCCTTGATGACGGGATATACTATTTCAACGCGACGGCGACTGACAGCGCAGGAAACTCAAATTCAACGGAAACCAGGACTGTAACGGTTGATTCCACAGCGCCTTTCATAATGTTCGTTAACGTGACAACCGAATCAGGGAC
>JAPLWW010000073.1 GCA_026396375.1 Microcaldota archaeon
GGTGGCAGCCGCCGCGGTAACACCGGCGCCTCGAGTGGAGCTCGCGAATACTGGGTCTAAAGCGCCCGTAGTCGGTTTTATAAGTCCACTGTGAAATATTGTCGCCTAACGGCAATGCGTGCAGTGGATACTGTGAGACTTGAGAATGGGGGAGGATAGGAGTACGCTCGGGCTAGCGGTAAAATGCGTTGAACCTGGGCGGACTCCCAGAGGCGAAAGCGGCTATGCAAAACATGTGTGACGGTGAGGGGCGAAAGCTGGGGGAGCAAAGGGGATTAGATACCCCCGTAGTCCCAGCTGTAAATGATGCTCACTAGAAAATTCTATACCTTTGTGGTATAGAGTTTCCCAAGCGAAGGCGTTAAGTGAGCCACCTGGGGAGTACGATCGCAAGATTGAAACTTAAAGGAATTGGCGGGGGAGCACCACAAGGGGTGGATGCTACGGTTCAATCGGATACAACGCCGAGAACCTCACCCAGAGAGACGGCAGAATGAAAGCCTGGCTAAATACCAAGCAAGACAAGCCGAGAGGTGTTGCATGGCCATCGTCAGCTCGTGCCGTGAGGTGTCCGGTTAAGTCCGGCAACGAGCGAGACCCATGTGCTTATTTGCGAATTTGCGCTCCGGCGCAGATGCACTATAAGCAGACTGCCCGCGTTAAGTGGGAGGAAGGAGTGGGCGACGGTAGGTCCGTATGGCCCGAATCTCTGGGGCTACACGCGGCATACATTGGGCAAGACAACGGGATGCGACTCCGAGAGGAGAAGCCAATCCTCCAAACTTGCTCTAGGTCTGGATCGAGGGCTGCAACTCGCCCTCGTGAAACTGGAATCCCTAGTAATCGCGGATCATCATTCCGCGGTGAATGAGTCCCTGCTCCTTGCACACACCGCCCGTCAAGTCATCCAAGTGTGGTTTTGGTGAGGCTTTCTCTATATGGGAGAGTCGAACCGGGACTGCGTGAGGAGGGCTAAGTCGTAACAAGGTATCCGTAGGGGAACCTGCGGATAGATCACCTCAAACAAACAAAAGCAAATTGTGCAAGGAACATAATTATACCTTCTCCTGGATTAATCTTGGAACCATGTCTTTCTCATTTTTATATGGGGCTAGCGTCAGCTCTAAATCATCATGTTTTTAAACTATTTCACACATAAACAGGGCTATGGACAAAACAAAGGCCCGCAATCAAACAGTAGCGCCTTCCAGGCCAAGCATAGCAAAACAAGACATTCTTCCGCCTGAAAGGATACCTGACGCCATAGCCATCCAGGAGATCCTCAACAGCCGTCTCTTCAAGGCTGCATCGGCAGGCAAAGACAATGTAATCATGTCCCTTTTGGATGAAGGCGCGGACTTGAACGCAAAGGACAGCCACGGCTGGACTGCCCTTTCCTTAGCAGTATTCTATTGCAATGCCAAGACGTGCGAAATCCTGATCAGCAGGGGCGCTGACGTGAACACAAGGGACATAATAGGGGATACGCCACTTCATTGGGCCGCATTCCATGGGCATATAAGCATCTGCAAGATACTGGTAGAAAACGGCGCAGATCTGCGCGCAGAAGGAAAGTCCAATGAGCTGCCTCATACTGTCGCAATGCTGAGGGGCCATAGGCTGACCTCAGAATTCCTGAAGGCATCCTATAGTGACAAGCTTTCAAAGGAATAATAATTCAGAAATAGCATAATTCAGGCATTCATGTTTTTAAACTATTTCCCACATAAACAGGGCTATGATGGAAACAAAGCCAATTTCCAATCAAAAGGCACCTAACACAATGCCTACTCTATCCAGGCAGGACATCCTGCCAAGCGAAAGAAATCCTAATCCAATGCAGGCCAAGGAAGGCCTTGGCAAGGAGCTTTTCGAAGCCATCATGAAAGGAAACACTCCTGAAGCAGAGAGACTCATAGGCCTGGGCGCTGATGTCAACTTATTGACCTCTACAAAAGAAACTCCTCTGCATTATGCCGCAACATGCGGAAACCTGGAGATCTGCGCATTACTGATAGAAAGAGGAGCTGATGTCAATGCAAGGAATGCAGAAGAGCAGACCCCTTTGATCATGGCAGCATCATCCACAGAAAATCTCCCAGTTTTCAAATTGCTGATAGAAAAAGGCGCGGATGTGAATGCAAAGGACATTGAAGGCATATCATCCTTGCTCATAGCATCATTCTCCAACAATATCCATCTTTCTGAAATATTGATAGAAAGAGGCGCGGATGTGAACGCAAAGGACAATAAGGGAAATACCCCGATGTCTTTGTCCAAAAAGGGAGGATATACCTATTTGCACAACATATTGGCGTCAAAAGGCGCAGTCTGACAATAGGATTGGGGCACCTGATCCCTGAGCCGGGTCTTTTTTCATCTTGCCATTAATCTCCTGATGATAAGATCTTGGTCAAGATCATGCTTCAGGAATAACTTTAAAAACTGTTTTGGTGTTAGCATATGATTATGAACGTTTCAAAAATGCGTGTTTCGAAAGAATCTGCAAGCAGGACGAACTTCTCAAGGTTCAAGGATGTCGTGGATGCAGTTCCTTTAAGCGTGAAGGTTGCGGCAGGCACAGTGGTTGCGGGATATGCCTTCTATAAGATAATGAAAAGCAGGCAGCCGGAATCAAATCCGCTTAGGGCATCATATGACAGCGGATCAAGCAACAAAAGCACAATCTGCAAGCCAATATACGATTACCACTTTATGCCTACTGTGCATGAAGGAGAGCCGATATGCGTCTGACACTTGGCTTGACAATCTACTTTTAAACTTTTTTATTTGAGATTCCCTTATGGCAGCAGCAACAAATCAACCTATTGACAAAAAGATAGAGCCGGCCCAGCAGCAGAATCCTGCAAAGCCAACGGCGCCAATCCCTCCCCAGAAGCCCATAGATCCTATAGAACAGGCGAAGATCCTGGAAAAGCAGCTGAAATACAACGAGTCAGCGGCGAAGATGAGCCAGCTTCTCACGAAGATGACCCTTTATCCGATAGACATAAGCTATTCTGACTTCAACAAATGCAGGCAGGACCTGCTGAAATTATACCATGACGGGGATATCGTTGTCAAGGGAATACTCATAGTCGAGCTGAACGAGAGGCTCAGCCACATAGAGGGAAGCAAGGACTTCATCAACGCCATAAAGCTGGCTGAAAAGCACAACAGGCAGATAGAGATGAAGGAGATAATCAACAAGATCTATGACTCCAGCTATTCAATGGACGGAAGCATAGAGATGCTCAAGATCCTTGCGGAGATAGACGATGAAAGGTCATTGAGGCTATTGTCCAACTATCTCACCAAGTACCTGAACCAGGGAAGCCACCTGTTCAGGACGCTGATAATCTACTCAATAAGGATACTGGGAAAGTCAAAGAACCCGTTTTCAATCCAGATTGTCCTTGATCTGATCGAGACAGGGAGCATTCCCGATTATCTCTATAACGATGTCAACTCCGCGCTTGAGGAATGGAACGGCAAGATAGCCAAAATGAAGATCGATCCTGACCAGAAGAAGGAGATAAAGGAAAGGATAGCAAAGATACTTGACCCTTCAAAAAAGGGGACAAAGAACTATGAGTAAAAGGTGTTTCGAATGAAAATGAAAATAGATACGACTTCCCTAGGCCATTATCTGGTTGCGGAAATGAAGGCAAACGATTTTTTCTATACTGAGCCGGGATCAATAATATCCTCGACAGGGGAGATTGACATCAGCAGCGAGATGCAGGGAGGCCTGATGGGAGGAGCAATGAGGATGATTGGAGGAGGGGAAAGCCTTTTCATCAACAAGATAACTGCAAAGGTTGACTGCACTGTTGAGCTGGGAACAACTGTCCCGAGCGAGATGATGGCCATTGACCTTGACGGATCATTGCTTCTTGGAGACGGGGCATATGTCGCCCATACAGGGGACATAAAGATAGGGGCAAAATGGGGCGGATTCGAGTCATTTTCAGTAGGCTCAGGATTGATGTTCCTTTATGCAAAAGGGAAAGGCATGCTTTACATAGCAGGCTTTGAGAGCATGTTCACAAAGGAGCTTAAGGCAAATGAAATATTTTACCTAGACAATTCCTGCTTTGTGGGAGTGACAGAAGGGGTTTCAATAGAGAAATTCCTTGCAGGAAGGAACCTTCTCACAAAGGTAGTTGGGGGAGAGGGAATAATGCTCAAGATAACGGGGCCTGGAAAGGTGTTCTACTCAACGCAAAGTCTCAATGGCCTTGCATCCTCCTTGGTAAAATATCTTCCAAAAGGATAACCAAAGGAAAAAACATGGACAAGGAGCTCAGGAAAGTGATCTTTTACATGGAAAAGGAGATGAGGCTATGCCCATGGCTGAAGTCAATCGACTCAAGGGAAATGATAAGAAGGCTTAGGATGGAGATCAGGGAGCTGGAAAATGCCAAGACGAAAAAGGAGATAATGGACGAGGCAGGGGACGTTGCGCTGACTGCAATGAAGCTCATCTTCATGATTTCAAGGGAACATAAAATCAGCAAAAGGAAAATAATCAGCAACTACCATGAGAAGATGAAAAGGAGGAAGCCGTTTGTACTCAAAGGGAGGAAAGTCAGCCTTGAGGAATCTAAAAGGATCTGGGCAGAGGCGAAAAGGCATGAGAAAAAAGGCAAAAGTAAAAATAAATAAGTCATCCCTTTCCGCTGTCCAAAATAATAAATGGAAGAAAAGCTACGGTTTGGTGGGGTCCCATTCTTCTGTGGATATCTGCGAATGGACAAAGAAATCCTTTTTGGACAAGGGGATGTGCTACAAGAACAAGTTCTATGATATAGATACGCACCGGTGCTGCGAGATCAGCCCTGCAACTGCATGGTGCCAGGAAAAATGCATATTCTGCTGGAGGCCGATGGAATGGTACTACAGGACAAAAATGGGAAAGAGGATAAACTCGCCAAAGCAAATAATCGAGGGGGCGATCGCCCAAAGGAGGAAGCTGATAAACGGCTTCAAGGGAAATCCCAAGGTCAACATGAAGCTCTTTATGGAATCATATTCGCTTTTCCCAAGCCATTGGGCGATAAGCCTGAGCGGGGAGCCCACTCTTTACCCAAAGCTTCCTGAGCTGGTCTTGGAGCTGAAAAGGCACAAGGAAGTGAAAAGCATATTCATAGTCTCCAATGGCCAGGAGCCTTCTATGATTTTGAAGATGAAAAGGAAAGATGCCCTTCCGACCCAGCTTTATATCAGTCTATCTGCGCCGAACAAAATCCTTTTTGACAGGATAAACAGAAGCGTCCACAAGGACGGCTGGAAAAGGCTAAACAGGACGCTTTCCCTTTTGCCGAAGCTGGATTGCAGGACAGTGATAAGATTAACTTTGATAAAAGGGATGAATGATGACAAAAAATATTTGCCGCTCTATTCCAGGCTTCTGAAAAAAAGCAAGGCGGATTTCATAGAGACAAAGGCATTCATGTTCCTTGGCCAAAGCAGGAAAAGACTGAAGCAGGAAAACATGCCCCGCCATGCGGAAGTCTTGGATTTCTCGAAAAAGCTTCTCACTTATCTTAAGAGTTACCATATCCAGAATCAGCATGAGATCTCAAGGATAGTTTTATTGAAAAGGAATGGCTCAAAAAAGCAGGACAATATAAGATATCCCTGATTCTTGCTATTTCTTCCCCAAGCTCAGCTCCTCCATGTTGATCCTGTTGCCAAAATCCCTCATCAATTTAGAATTGTCATTGCCGTATTCCTTGGCCAATTTTTCAAGCTCCTTCCCGCTTATTATCTTGAGGGATTCAAGGACTTTCTTCTTCTCTTCCTTGGAGCAGACCCTTTTTATGTAGTCATAGATGGCCTTTTTCGTTATCTTCCCTTTATTGAAAAGCATCAAGGCCTCAACAACAACGTCTTCATCTATTTCTATCTTTTCCCTGCTTAGCCTTATCCAGGTATCTTCTAGGGTTATTGCGGCTACCGAAGGGTCTATCTTCTTCTCAACAAGATCCTCAAAAAGAGGCAGCTGCCTGCTCCTTATCATCTTCCCTGCAAGGTCTTTGTTAAGGATGCCTTCAAGCCAGGCCAGCATTTTCCCATACGTCTTTCTCTCTATCTGCTTTGCAAGCTTAATTATGCTTTTATCATATTCTATGATAGGAATGTCAGTTTCAGGGTACATCCTTGCGCTTGTCGCGATCGGCCTCATGTATGAACTGGCCCCTGAAGGCAAAGCCTGCCTGGTTTCCTTCGGAATCGTATTGACCAGGGCCCTTTGCTTTGCAAATGAAATTGCCTTCAGTGCGGTTTCCCTGGGCGCAACGACAATCACAAATGAGTCACCATCCCCTGCATTCAATCTTTCCCTTATCTGCCTTACGCAATGCTCGCCGAAGCCGTATTTCTCCAGCTTTTCGTCTGAATGGATTATTCCCTTGACTCCTGCATGCTTCGCATAGTCTGAAATTTCGGAACCATACCTTCTTTCCGGGTTTATTTCCATTCCCAGCAATCCCTTATGGTTGGGCATCAATATCGCAATCGCCGATTCCCCTTTCTCAACCGCGCTTTTCACAAACCCTGAAACAGCATTCATTTTTATTATCCCGGTTATGTCTGTCGGATTCGACTTCTTCAGCAGGGAGTAGGCGTTCCTCTTTCCAAGCTCCTTTGAGATTTCAACAAGCTTCCTCTGCCTTTCTATCTCATTGCCTATCCATTTCGGAATCATGAAAAGCTCCTGCGCTCCCTTGATTTCTACCCTTTCGCCTTCAGGGATGCTGACATTAAGGTCCTGCCTTATTGTCCCTATCCCCCTTTCCGCAACGCCGGCTATCCTCATCGCCAATCCCATCTTTTCAGCAGTCTCAACGCAATGCTCCGCATCGACAATGTCAGGGGCAGTCGCGATCTCAATAAGCGGAATTCCCAGCCTGTCCAGGGAAAAGACCTTTTTTCCGTTCTCCTCTCCCACGATGCCTGCGCTTTCCTCCTCAATGCAAAGCGTGTCTATCCCCACCTTTCCCTCTGATGTTTCGACAAAGCCATCTAATGCAACCAAGCAGGTCCTCTGGAATCCCGAAGTGTTGCTTCCGTCAATTACTATCTTCCTCATGACATTCGGCTTGTCTATGATCTTCATGTTGAACTGCATTGCGATCCCAAGTGCATAGGCAAGGGCCCTCTGGTTCATCCTGTGGGGAGGCTCCTCGTCCGCGTCAACAAGGCAGCAGGAATCATCAAAATAATTGTATTCAATTTCCTTTCCCTTCTCATGCTCCTTTTTTGCCGCTATGTCCACCTTTCCAAGCTCGGAAAGGGACAGGTGAAGCTCCCTTCCTATCTTCTCGTCGGATTTCCTCTCCTTGTTGTAGCAGTGGGGGCAGTCGCAGAACAGCTTGCCGGTGTTGAGCCTCTGGTGGATCTCTATGCCTATCTTTATTCCCATAAAAACCATTTTCCTGAAAACCAATAAAAGCCTATCCTTTCCAAAGCAAAACTAGTTTTTCTTTACCGTAGGAGCCTTTTTTGAAAAAAGGCTTCACCCAAAAATTATTTGCAAATAAAAGGAAGGTTGGAACTTCAAGGAAACCTTGGTTTCCTTACAGAAAGAAAGGGGCTTACTTCAGTTCAATGTCCCTTATCCTGAATATGCCTTTTTCGGATACCTTCGGGCTGAGCTTGATTCCCATGTTGGAGAAATATGCCTTCAGCTTTTCAACAGGATACCCATCTGGAAAATCGACATTTATTTTGGATATCTTCTCTATCGGGGAATATTCCTTCACAATCTCCACTATCTTGTTAAGAATCAGAAAAGCCCTTTCATCATCACTATCATTGTTTTCCATCCCAAGCCC
>JAPLWW010000054.1 GCA_026396375.1 Microcaldota archaeon
TTTTGCCGAAGGACATTGGGGCGATCATCGCCTATTTGGGAATCGGAAAGGAAAACGACGTTGTTGAGATAGGAGGGGGGACAGGATTCCTGACAGCATACCTTTCAAGGATATGCAAAAAGGTAATAACCTATGAAAAAAGCGAGGAGTCTTTGAAAATCCTGGAGCTTAATGTGAATAAGCTTGGGATGGGCAATGTCGAGATCAGGTTCGAGGACGGGGCAAAGGCTAGCGAGGAGGCTGACTTTTACACAATAGACTCCCCTGACGCGATAGAGATCCTTGAAGGGGTAAAGAACAATGTGAGATTGGGGCTTGCCGCATACCTTCCAAACATGGAGCAGGCAAAGGCTTTCCACATCAAGTGCGTGGAAAGCTTTGACGACGTTTTCACGATAACCATTGAGGCAAGGGAATGGGAGATTGACGAAAAAAGGTCAAGGCCGTACCATCTCCAGCTTGTCCACACAGGGTTCCTGGTGTTTGCCAGGAGGCTAGAAAAGAGGACCGTCTAGAAATCCCCTATGGGATAATGGTATTTAAACTGTTTGATACACTAATTACCACATGAGTTCCCGAAGAACACTGTTTGGCGCAGGTGCTGCCTTATTGGTCGCCGGCGCGATTGCGGTTAGCGTACCTCCTACCAAATCATACAATCATTATTCAAAAGATGCCATCTGGGCAAGGCAGACTGTGCTCATAGACAGCATCCAAGGAATATCCCAAGAAAACAGGGAAAAGATGAAGGGAGGAGCAGCTAAAATAATCAATAGTTTTTCCTTTCCCAAATTCTCGGATGACATTGACGCTATAGCAAAAGGCCATAGAACAGAAAGAATGGTTGAGGCATGGATCAAAACCAGGCCAACACAGCCCACCCAGAATCCTGGAAAGATGAAATCCAGCGAAAATGCATCTCGATTATTCGACTGGGCAAGGAAAAATCCGACAATCGGAAAGTATGTGCCAAAGGATCCGTATTGTTTCAGTGACGAAGATACGGCCCAAATTTTCCAACACCTGAAAAATACATGTAAAAGAAGCCCTGGTTCCTATTATACGCAAGACGGATGGCATAAGGATTTTGAAAATGAGCTGTCTGAAGTAGAGAAAAAGGCATTCGTAAACCCAATCACCGTGAGCGGACTGCTTGCGTTCTGCACTGGCCTTGTAATGTGTTATTTATCCGTATTTTCGGCTATCCGTTCCAAAGTGGCGAAGATCCGAAAAGAAAGAGATGGGGTCAGTGTGAAAGATTCTCCTGAAAAAGATAAAGATCCTGAATCTGCCAGCAATTTCACTCCGATGTGGAACAGCCCTGAAGAAAGGATTAGGGGCCCTGAACTGGAAGTGTTTGCAAGGGACATGCCTAAAGAGTATGTTTCTATAGAGACTTTGTGTGGAAAAGAGGACCTGATTAGAGAAGCACTTAGTATGGAAGATGCGCTTCGAAAAGCTGACGAAGCGGGCCGAGTAATAGCTTCAAACAAGAAGATAAGCAAATATTCGTGGTGGATGGGTAATATGGGCCACGAGACGAAGGAGGGTAGAAATATACTAAATTGTTGGACAGGCACAATGGCAGCTTATGATAAGCCGGACCAGAAGATAGGAAATACCATCGAATATGTTGATCCTACAACGGACTTCGAAAGAAAATATCCTGATTGGAGATACCTCCTCAGAAAAGAAAAAAACGTGGGCCTTATTGTCATAGCTCACAGGAACGGTTACGACAGCTTCTTGGATAAAGGAAGGATCATTGCGTTTCATGTCCCTCCTCTTTGTATGAAGGGAGTGATCGTCGAATCAGCTGAAAAATGAGCCTAAATTGCAAGAATATGGCTTAGGTGCAAGCCCATTTCATTTTGGGGTTTTTAGCTTGCACGGCCCATTGATCTTCATTCACATGAATAGGCTTATTGACCTTTTCCTTTCAATGTTGCCTTCCATCCCTTCATCCTCCAGATCCCTTATCTCCTTGAGGGTTAAGCACTCTATTGACATTCTCATCCTGATCACCAGAACGATGTCTTTTTCCTTGTTTATAAAGCAAGGCAGACCCCGCTGCCAGACCATTTTTCCGTTGACGCTTTTACCTGGGCCCCGCGCAGTTGGCTGGCCCTGGAAAAAGGGTCACTGCCAGAGGTCCAGGAGGATCGGGGTTATGCTGTAAGCCAATCTTTTTGCCCTGAGCTCGTTTATCTTGATTACTGTATCCTCGTTGAAATACGAGCAGACCATCGCAAGCGCAACAGCATTTGAGAAAAGGTTTAGGAAATCAATTGGATAGACCTTCGGATAGGAATTCCTTGCAAGCTCCGCGCTTATCTCGGTGTTGTTCCCCTCGCTCCTCTTTCCCATGAGGCTGATCCTGTTACCGAGCCTCATCTTCCTTGCGCTGTCCTCGAAGAATGAGATTATGGACTCGATGCCAAGGCCGTGATTGTGGCACTGCACGCAGATGTTCGTTATGAAAGGGTCGCCGTTCTCCCCTCCATATCTTGTCGGAAGTATGTGGTGGTTGGTTATTATGTTGTCCTCCATCGAGGAAAACCTGCTGTTTTTGGTCCTTTTCATGCAAACCTCGCAGCTGCATATCCCTTTCTTTGGGGCCTTTCCCCTATTGGGATTGTTCTGGTATATGTTTATCTCGTTCCCGAAATTGAAATTAAGGAAGCTTTGCCTCCTTGACCTGAAGAATTTCACAATGTCGTGGAATTCCTCCTCATACTCCTTCGGGACATTCAATGAAAGGTAGTCCTTCAGCCTTTTCGGGGAAAGGACAACCGGGTCGAAAGTTGTCAATGATGATACTGAGACCGGCAGGCTTCCGAAAGGATCGTCAAACGACACTACCCTGTTGCTGTCTGTTACCAGCTTGCAGCATATCAGGGATTCAATGCAGGACCTGAATGAAATGCCCCTTTTATCCACAAAGGCATGGCCCAGCTTGAAGGACAGGGCATTCCTCTTTACCCTTCTCCTCTTCGAGCTTTCATCTATCACCTCCTTCATGATCTCCAGAAGGTGGGAAGAGGTGTTTTTCTTGGACTCCTTTGGCTGCAATATGGGAGAAATGAACTGGCCGAATCCCGGCTTAAGCACGGTTTCATTGAAGGAGTTTCTTCCTGAATGGACGATCCTTTCCTTGAAGAACCCATTGATGCCCATATGGGAAGCCATAAACAGCTGTAGTAAAAAGTGTTTAAAAATAGATGTTAAGGCCTGCTTGAATCCTGATGAATTGAAGGCGAAGGATTGCCGTCCAAACCGCCAACCTCTGCTGTTGCCCTTTCCACAAGCTTGGAGCTTATGTAGCTGGAATAGCCGAAAGGCACCTTCTCGCCTTCGTTTGCCAGTATGCCGCTGATGGCTTCGTCCATCCACTTGTCAACGGCATCCCAATCTTCCCTTTCGGCAGCGTCCGCTATGGCAGGCTCCTCCTTCTTTACCCCGTTGTAGTATCTGTAATGTGCCTGCAGCTCCAGGGACTTGACCCTGAGGAACTTGAGCCTCTTGTTCACTTCATCATCCCTTTCCTTCATTATCTTAGTCATTTTTTTGTCAGCCCTGTCGATTATGCTCTTTATGCTCCTGTTCACAAAGAAGTCTATGAGCTGGCCTGTAGCAAAAAGCGTGGTTGATACGACAAATGCGCCTGTTCCCAATGCCATTGCCATGTTGCTGTTCCCGACCACCCCTTCTATCGCTGTCCTTAGGCTTGAGGCAAACGCAGCCGTGGTTACTCCGAGGGCCGCGCATGTTGAAGAAAGATATGTCATTATCCTTGGCCATGACTTGCTTGTCTTGAATGTGTTGGTATAGTCTATGTCCTTTTTCTGCTGGTCAGTTACGATGCGGGTCTTGCAAAGGGCGCTTTGGTTGACATCCCTTATCGTGAAAAGCTGGCTGTTTATCATGGAATATATTGTCGAAACGTACTTGAAATCCTTGAGCGCGTTGTAGCCCATGCCCATGAGCTCGTAATTTATCTCCTCAAGCGCATCTATCCTGGCGTCTATCTCCCTTATGCAGTCGCTGATGTTGTCTGAATTGAACATCTGGTAGGCTTCAGCCACTATGTTGGACGTGAACCAGGGGGGATCCTGCTTGTCCTTGCCGATTATGGAGTTGAATATTATCTTTAATTTCGGGTCTGCTGCAAAAAGATTCTGCAGCATCTGGTTATCTGCGCATTTCTTGCCCATCTCCACAAGATGATCGTCTGCCTTTCCGTGGAAGATGTTCAGCCTTTCCTTTTTGGTGAACTTCCTTGTGTACATTACTCTCTTGGGCTCTGCTGCCTTTTCCATATTTTCCGCCATGGCATTCGCCTAGTTGTACTTTATGTTAAAAAGAGTATTTAAATGGATATTGCGGAGCTGATCTGGATTGCTATCACCTGACGCATGCCCCGCTTTTGCATGTAGTATTTGAAGGGCAGGTGAATCCGCTGTGCTCAATGTCCTTGCCGTCGCAGAAATATTCGATGCCCCCTCCTGAGCCTACGCACTTGTCATAATAAGTGGAACTGCCCTTGGTAACGCGACCTATTGTATAGATGCTTATGCCGCCATCGCTGTCAAAGCAGTCAGCTTCCCTGCAGGCCCCGTTGCTGCAGGCATAATCCGAAGGGCAATTGATTATGCTGTAGTTTTGCGAGCTCCCGCTGCAGAAGTATTCCTTAACTGAGCTGTCATTGTTGCATATGTCAACGAAGGAATTCAGCTGCCCTGCGTCTGAAAATACCGTCACTGCGCTCTTATCATATGCATCCTTTCCATTGTCACTGTCATTGCACGTGTAGATTATGTTAACGCATTTCCCAAAGCCGCACCTTTGGCCCTCGGGGCATTGCATTATCAGGTTGTCAACAGTGTTCTTGCTGCAGAAATATTCCTTGACCAGGAATGTGGAGCTGCAGGAATCTGTGTAATTGTTTCCGTTGACAGCAACCGTGCCCACGGCAGACAGGTTGGCGCCTCCGTCGCTGTCAATGCAGGCAACCTTGATTTGGGAGCACGCGCCCTGGATGCACTCATATCCTGATGCACAGTCCTTTGCCTCCTTTTTGATTGCACTGCTTTGGCAGGAATATTCCTCAACTGAGGAATTGCTTAGGCAAAAGTCTATCCCGTTTCCCTGGGAGGAAGTTGTTGTGCCCTTGACCATGACATCGGAACCGCTGTCACTGTCATTGCACCAGTTCTGGGCTGCAATTGGTGGCGCAGATTTGCATTCCCCTGAATAAGACAATGAGGCCCCGTTGCAGTCCAGGATGCACCTGTTTTTGTAAGTGACATTGCCGGTTGAGCATACTGGGAAATTGCTGCTCCCGCAGGCATCAAGGCAATTCTGAAGGCTTGTTTTTCCGGTTTCATTGGGCAATGAAGGGTTTACAATACTGTCAATGCATCCTGCAGAAAAGATGAGTAGCAAGATCAACGGAATTACGGATTTTGCTTCCATGAAAGAAGTTTGTCCCAGCATATTTTTAAAGATAGAGATTATGGCATTATTCTTGTCCTGTCCCTTGGGAACATGAATAGAACGCCCTTATCGCAGTCGGATATTCTGAAATCACATAGGAATCCTCATTGAGGATTTCATAGATCTTCTTTTCATGCTCCCTTGAGAAATCATCTCCCCATTTTATCTTCATGTTGTTCTCATTGAGAAGGTCAATTATTTCAGTGTAAGTGTAGGTCTTTATCTTTTTTATTTCCTTAAGCTCGGGGTTAAGCTCCCTTGCCTTGTCATAATTGTAAGCGCTGTTGATCACGTGACTGAAAGCCCCAATAAGATAATCAATTGCCATTTTGTCGTCTGCAAACCCTATCTCGCAGTCCATCTGTATTATCTCGTTTAGATGGTGTATTGTGTTGTGCTTCTCAGCCCTGAACACAGGGGTTGTCATGAAGACCTTTTCCAGCCCTCCTATGACTGCCATCTGCTTGTAGAACTGCGGGCTTTGAACCAGATAAACCTTCTTCTCGAAATATTCAACCTCAAAGATGTCAGTCCCTCCCTCTGTTGCGGCCCCTGCCAAGGAAGTCGGGTGTATTTCGACAAATCCGTTCTCCAGCGCATATTCCCTGAATGCGTTTGCCATTATGGATTTTGCCCTGAATATCGTGTTTACGTTCGGGCTTCTCAGGTCAATGAACCTGTAATCCAATCTAACATCAATGTCAGTAGGAGTTATCCCAGTCGGGTCAACTGGCAATTTGTTCTCAACCTTGCTTAGGACATCAATATTGGATAAAATGATTTCAACTCCATCAGGGGCAACCGTGTTCTTCTTGACAGTTCCCTCAACTATTATTACGTCCTCCTTGTTCAGGTTGACTTTTGCGAAAATTTCGTCCCCTACCTCATTCTTCTTTGCCAAAACCTGTATCCTTCCTGTCCAATCCCTCAATGAAATAAAGGACATCTTTCCCAGGGCCCTTATCTCATGCACATACCCTGCTATGACAACCTTTTTGTTGTCCTTTGCTTTTGCGTCTTTTATCGGAATCCTTTCAGAAAAGGGGATCATTTTTTCTCCTCTGCCTTCTTTTCTTCTGGCTTCTTTTCCTCTTCCTTTTTCTGTTCTGGCCTTTTATCCTCTTTCTTCTCCTCCTTCTTCTCCTCTTCCTTGATGAACCCGTTCCTCCTTAATATGTATTTGGGCTCAACTGCCATCATCAGTTCAACATCAGAGTATGCGTATGCGATGACCGTTGCCTTCTTTTCCCCAGTATGCTGATTTATTGATTTTATTACCAGCGTATCCGGCAATACTCCTGTCTTTGTGACAATCGCTTCCCTGACATCAGTTTTTTTCGGGGTTGTTTTCTCATAACCTAACTCAAAAAGGAATTCCTTCCTGCCGATCACCGTGTTCTCTGACTTTGATACTATGTTAATGTTCATCGAATCAATCCCCTGCCTTGAATACCCTGACTATCGCTTTCCTTCCCATGGATTCCATCACTTCAACGTCCCTCCCTTCAATCACGTCAGCCTTAAGATCTTCAGGGACATATGCCTCGAACATCTCGAAAGTGTCCTTGTTCATCAGCTGCACTGTGTCTCCGCTAAGGCTTATCACCTGGGCATTGAACTTGTTGATGACCGGGATATGGACATCCCCGTCGCTTGATGTGAGCAAATTCTTCTTCTGGCCGTCGAAAATGCCGATCGCGACAATCCTCATCTTTGCCGCGCCGTGCTTTCCCGGCTTCGAGGTGTCCATGCTCACAACCCTGCATGGGATGTCGTCTATTATCACGTACCTTCCTGGCTTCAGGTCCTTCGCGGAACCGAAATTGAATTCAGACATTTGATCACAAGAAAAAAGGATTATTGGCCTTTCAGCCAAAGAGGTTCGCCAATCCTGCCGCTGCCTCTGCCTCAGTCTTGCCCTCGTCCTTCTTCTCCTCCTTTGGCGCTGCTGCCGCTGCCGGTGCCGCTGCCGCCGGTGCCGCTGAAACAACTGCCGCTGCCTTCAGAAGGTCCTCGAAGTTTACTCCCTTGACTGCATCCGCAAGAACCTTTGCCCTTGCTGCGTCCGCGTCGGCTCCTGCCGCCTTGAGAATGCTCACTATTGAGTCTGCGCTAACCTCCTTCCCTGCCCCGTGAAGGACAAGAACTGCATGTAAATACGGATCTACCTTTGTCATGTTTTTCACCTATTCTAACTGCTGCCACCCTCCACTTTGCTTATAGCATTACCTTGCGATATTGCCTTTCTCAAGATGTCCTCTATGACACCTTCTGAGTATGCCCCTGAATTTATGCCAACGCTCTTTGCCTGCTGGATCGCGCCTGTCAGTATTATGCTGATGTTCGATTCAGTCGGATAGTTTGCGTTTATGCTTACGTTGAATCCTTGGCTTACCGCTTCCTTAAGCCCTGAGATTATGTCTTCCATGCTCAGGCCAAGGACCTCTGCGCTGAAGATCGTCTTTCCGTCAAATGCCTTCCATATGGTTAAGCCAACCTTGAACGGCTTTATGTTCAGCATCTGCAAAGCTGCCACCTTTTCCTTTGTAAGCTTGTCGCCTGGCTTTGCAAGCGTGCTGTCAGACATTATAGCTATCTTTCCCTTGTCAACCTTTACGTTGAGGCCGGCTTGCTTCAATTGCGTCAATGCAGGACCTGGAGGCATTTCAGTCTCCCCTGCCGGAATGACTATCTCAAAAGGAGAGATATCCCCTTCCTTTGCAGCGACGCTGAGCATGTTTTCCATGAACATGCCGCTTACGTCATAGGGGGAAATGTCCTTTAATCCTATTACTGCCACTGGGAAATTAACGTCGCTGTATAATTCATTTGGAAGTTTTGCAGCCTCAAGCGCCCTTTTGACAACCGCCAATTTTGAGATCTTGAAATACGCCCCGTTGTTGTCCTTCAGTTTTTTCCTGATTTTCTGGACCAATTTGCCAGGAGTCTTTGAAAGGTTTAGAAGGACTATTGATTTCTTGTCCTTGAGATTTTTTACCATTTCTTCTACATCCTGCTTTTTCGCAGTGATGCTTGCCCTTTCCTTTGTTGACTTTATTCTTTTGGCCTCTTTCGTGCTGGCTTTTGTCTCGTCCCTTTTTGCTTCCTTGATTATGCCCCTTTCCTTCTTTGTTCCCCTGACTTCGCCTTCTGCCATTTAGACCACCTTGTGGGGCTTGCCCATGCTGAGCTTGAAGTAAATGTTCCTTACGTTGCCTGTCGATACCTTCTTGGTTATCGCGTCGAATATCGCCTTTGCGTTGTCCATTATGTCCTCTTCGTTCATCTTTTCAGTCCCTATTACCGCATGCACTGTAGGCAGGTATTTTCCCTTTGTTTGGACAGGAACGTTGTTCCTTGTAGCGTCTATTGTCTTCTTTACGTCTGAAGGGATCGGTATCGGGTTTCTTCCCCTAGGACCCAGTATCTTTGACCAGTTCTTTGCCACAATTCCAATGAACTTGGGATCAACCAGGAACAAATGGTCCTTTGCTATTTTCTTAAGCTCTTTCTTGTCAAAGGATTCTATCTGATCAGCTGAAATGGTCATCTCAGCGCCCTGCTTCTTTGCCTCGTGGGTTATCATTTCCGAGCCTACGACGACAACCTTGTTCTGCTTGCCCTTTCCTTTCGGTAGGGGAACAGTTAGGTTGAGCCTGTTTTCAGGCTTCGAGAAGTCCATGCCCCTGAAGTTCACAATCATCTCCATCGACTGCTCGAACTTCTTCTTGCCTTTTTCCTCCAGGGCCTTTGTAATGCCTTCCTTCACTCTTTCTTCTTTCCAATCCATAATAATCCCCTCCCACTGTATGGGGCGTCCAGATAATTCCAAGCGCCCCCTGAAGTTCCACCCCCTACTGAGATAGAACCCTCCCTTGAGGCCCTTAAAGAACCTTAGTGGTGTTATTGGGTAATACCAGTTCATAAATCGAAAAGTTTATAAATAGCGACGTTACCCTACCTCATCCCTTCATCTCACTCGCTCTACTTTCACGATTGTGTCCTCCTCTATCTCTATATTCTCGCCGTCATCGTTGAAGATCAGGTCCTGGCCCTTCTTTCCCACGAACTTGGCGTCGTTCATCCTCTCGCCGGTCTTGAGCTTGAGGTTGTAATAGTATCCCTTCCTGAAGCCATTCTCATAGACCGGCTTCTCCCCCTTCTTCCCGAACAGAAAGTCTAGAAATCCCATGGTATCATCCAGACTAGCAATGAATGATAAGCTATTTAATATATTAGCCTTTTGACGTTTTTCATTCTGGATTTTGGCTGTTTATCCACTTCTCGTATTCCTTGTGGTTTCCAACAAAATAGACCCATCTGATGCCGATATCCTCGAACGACTTGTAGCATATGCGATATTGGCCGACTTCCTCAACGAAGAAATCAAGGCCGTGTTTGAGGTGCCTTCCTGGCAAGCCTTCTCCTATTTGGGTTATCTTTTTCGATATTCTTATCTGGATATCCTTATCCAGCTTTTCAAAAAGCCACCTGCATTCTTCTGTCATCTTGATTATATACATCTATGTATCCCTCAGATGAGGATATTTACGCTTGATTTCGTCCCAACTGATGAGCTTCATTTTTCCCTCGGCGATCTTCTTGTCTATGCTCTGCATCTTCCTCACTGCCTTTTCGTCGCTGGTCATGGGCTTCAGCTCGAAATGCTCGTTGTAGTGTATTATCATCATCCTTATCGCCTCGCTCTTGTTGCTTGCTATGCCCCTTTGCACCATTTCGTTCACTATCTCCTCTTGGAATTTCTCCAGCTTTAGGTTCACAATCATACATAATACCCACATATTATGTATGTTATATGTGTATTTAACCCTTGCGCTTCCCTAATTAATTAAATAAGTTGGCTTGTTTATAAGCAAGAGCAGACCCAGCTGCCAGACTGGGTCAGTAGCTGAACCTTTTTTCATATTCCTTGTGGCTGAACCATTCGAGGATCACGCTGAGTATCATTACCTCATCAGTCTGTATTGTATAGACTAGCCTCCATGCGCTGGGCAAATCATATTTCCACAGGTTGGTGATTCCGTATTTCACTGAATACTCCCTTGGCCACAGCTTCTTGGGAATCCTTTTTCCGCACATCGGGTCTTTCTTCATGTCTGCTATCGCCCTTTCCATGGATGAATAGAGCCGCTTGTCCTCGAATCTGCCTTTTTTCAGTTCCTCAAATTCCTTTTCCAGCTTCCTGTCAGCAAAAACTACATTGGAAGGTCTTTCGCTCATCTTAGCTTAACCCCGGTGGAAAGGGTCTTCCTTATGCGCTCGGGATTGTACGTCCAGATGATGCAGCCGTCCCTTGGGTCTACCATTATCTTGCTGGATTCTGCAAGATAGTTTAGAATGGTCTGGAAGGTCTGGTACATCATCTTTCTGGGAAGTTTCTTCCACAGCTGGTATTTTCCGCATTCCTGGCTGTGCTCCTGTATGGCCTTCTCGACCATGATCACGGATTCCAGCGTCGGGCTGTGGATTGCTGCTGTGCGGCTTTTCTTCATATATATACTTATATAATAAGGTTTTATAAAACCGCCGTTTCTCCCCTCTAATCCCCTTGCGCAATGCACGATTCCACCATTTCGCATATCTGTTTGGTCATTTTTAAACAAGAGCAGACCCCGCTGCCAGCTGCAAATTGAAATTCGGTAAAAAGACCCAATCACCTTATAAAATATTAAATCCCTATCGATTTCATGGCGAAATTCGATATCGGATCAAACATCTGGAAGATGTATCTGCTGAATTTCCTTCAAAATCTGCAATTCTTTGGTGCAGTTGCAGTCCCATTCTTTTTGGATTGGGCAAGGATTGACTATACAAGGATGTTCATCCTGGAGGCCTTTTTCACATTTTGTATTTTTGCATTGGAGATTCCGACAGGAATCATTGCAGACAAGTATGGCAGAAGGATTTCCATCGCTTTGGGCGGATTATGCACGGCAATATCGATGTTGATTTTTGGTTTCATCAATGATTACTGGGCGTTCTTCCTGGCGGAGTTTATCGGTGCGATGGGCTTTGCCTTATTGTCTGGAGCTGACAAGGCATTGATCTATGATTCCTTGATTCAGATGAAAAAGGAGAAGGACGCCAAAATATTCTTTTCAAGATACGAATCTGCTGGAACAATAGGCATCCTATTTGGATTTCCATTGGGTTCCATTGTTGCAGGTTCAAGCATCCTTCCCTATCCAGAGACTCTTCCGTTGACAATGATTATTACAGGCGCATTTGTACTGTTGGCTTTTTTTGTTGCCTTAACTCTGGATGAGCCCAAAAGAAAGGAGAAAATGAAGGACTTCGTAAAAGAGGGCATTGACGGGTTCAAATACATCTTCAAGCACAAAAAATTAAGGGTTTTTGCATTGAACTTTGCGCTCATCTCAGCCACAACCTTCTTCATGTTCTGGTTTTACCAATCCCTATTGGGGGTTATCGGGATTGACGTGAAATACAACGGCTTTGTTGGCGCAGGATTCAACCTTTTCAGCATATTGCTGCTTCTGAACATAGATAAGATTGAAAAGATATTCGGCATGAAGAATACCCTGTTCTATTCGGCATTGCTGCCCGGGCTGTTTTTCATAGGATTGTACTTCCTGAGGGATGTTTATTTTGTCCTTGCTGCGATATCCCTGATAACCGGGCTTAAGATGATGAGGGCCCCTATCTTATCTGATTTCATGAACAGGCATATTGAAAGCAGGAACAGGGCAACGGTTCTTTCCGGAATCTCAATGCTGGAGAGGATAATCATAACTATTCTTTATCCTATCATGGGACTGCTTGCCGATTTTTCATTATGGTACACATTCCTGTTTTTAGGGATCGCAACTGTGGCATTCTCATTGATGAACAAAATAGAGTCAGAGCACATCGATTAGGAATTCCAAGCAACAGCGGCAAAAGGGTTAAATGTTTTCCTTTGCAAAGAATATCCCATGAGGATCTATGTCGGCCATTCCAGCTCCTTTGACTTCAGGAATCTGCTTTACGAGCCGCTGAGCAGGGGGCTGGACAAGGCCCATGAGCTTGTTTTTCCCCATGAAACTGATGAAATGTTTGACTCGAAGGAAGCCCTGAAATCCTGCGAAGCCATGATAGCAGAGATTTCGCATCCATCAATAGGCCTGGGAATAGAGATGGGCTGGGCTGACTCCATGGGCATCCCAATAATCTGCGCATACAGGAAGGGCTCCAAGATCTCTGAATCGATTAGGATAATTTCCGCCAACATTGTCGAGTATTCTGACCCTGAACAGATGGTCTCGGAAATCAACAGGATTTTGAGGTTTGAATGATTCTTAGGATATGCCAATGGCATTGGTTTAAAATCCCTCCAAGCCAAATCCCATCATGCAAGCTCCTGCGGCAAACGGCTCTGAATTGTCAAGGATAGCAGAGCTTGACCCAGACCAGTCACTGAAGCATCTTAACACCCGGTTGGAGGGGCTGACGCACAAGGAGGCAATCGCAAGGCTCCACAGGTTCGGGGAAAACAGGCCAATTGAAAGCAAAAGGAAGGGATTATTTATCAAAGTTCTTGAGGTTTTGAAGGATCCCCTAATATTATTATTGGGCTTCTTGGCTGCCATTTCCTTTGTGACAGGGGACATGAAGGCAGGCATCATCATACTGGCAATGGTCCTGATGAGCTCAGGGTTGAGATTGTCGCAAGAGCTGAAGGCGGACAATGCGGCCGAAAAGCTCAAGGAGATGGTGAAGACAACAGCAACGGTCATAAGGGAAAGCAAGAAGCAGGAGATTCCCTTGCATCTCCTTGTCCCAGGAGACATCATCTACCTTTCCGCAGGCGACCTTATCCCGGCGGATGTGAGAATAATCCAGTCAAAGGACATATTCGTCAACCAATCCACATTGACAGGGGAGTCATTGCCTGTGGAGAAGCATGCGGCAAAGATAAGCCCAGGAATAAGCCTACTTGAGATGGAAAACATCTGCTTCATGGGAAACAACATTGAAAGCGGGACAGGCATAGCGGTTGTGGTCAATACCGGAATGAAAACTTACTTCAGCTCTATTGCTGAAAGCATACTCAAGGAATCCCCGACAAGCTTCGAGCAGGGGATGAGGGACTATGCAATATTCAACATAAAGCTGATACTGGTCATGGCCCCTTTGGTGCTGCTGATCAACGGGATAACGAAAGGGGACTGGTTCGAAGCATTCCTTTTCGCCCTTTCGGTTGCCATAGGATTGGCCCCTGAAATGATGTCGATGATAGTCAATGTCAACCTTGCCAACGGGGCAAGCAGGATGGCTGAAAAGAAGGTGATAGTGAAAAAGCTGCATTCCATACAGAACCTGGGAGCCATGGATGTGCTGTGTGCAGACAAGACAGGGACAATAACCGAGGGAAGGGTTGTCCTTGAAAAATATCTGGATGTTGCCGGGAACGAGAACAACTTCAAGGTCCTTGAATATGCCTATCTCAACAGCTTTTACCAGACCGGGATGAAGAATGTCATGGACGAGGCTGTTTTGTCCCATGCCGAGCTGGAGCCCAAATTGAAGGCAGGGGTAAATTTCAGGAAGATAGATGAAATAACATTTGACTTTGAAAGAAGAAGGATGAGCGTGGTTGTCCAGGAGGATGACCATGATCATCTATTGATATGCAAAGGCGCAGTGGATGAAATGCTGAGCGTCTGCGACCTTGCGGAATCAAAGGGAAAGATATTCAAGCTGGAAAAGGACCATCTAGTTAAGGCCAAAGGCATTGTTGACAATCTAAACAACCAGGGATTCAGGGACCTTTCTGTTGCATACAAGGAAACAGAAAAATCAAGGAAAGCCTACAAGAAGGAGGACGAGTCCCACCTGGTTCTTGCAGGATTCATAGCCTTCCTTGACCCTCCAAAGGAATCCGCAATAACCGCGATAAGGGAGCTGCATGAGTTTGGCATCCATGTAAAGATTCTTACTGGGGACAGTGAATTGGTAACAGGGAATATCTGCTCCAAGGTCGGAATCCATGCTGAAAGGTTCCTTCTGGGAAATGACATAGAGAAAATGGATGACGAAAAACTGCAGAGGGAAGTGGAGCACATCTCGATTTTCGCGAAGCTTCTGCCAAAGCACAAGGGAAGGATAATTGAT
>JAPLWW010000119.1 GCA_026396375.1 Microcaldota archaeon
GACCAGATAAGGGGATGGTTCTATTCATTGCTTGGGTCAGGGGTTGTGAGGTACCAAAAGTCTCCATACAGGTCATTGATGATGCACGGATTCTTCCTTGACGAAAAGGGGGAGAAGATGAGCAAGAGCGTGGGGAATTTCATAGCGATAGAGGACATAAAGGCGAAATACGGCGCCGACGCATTCAGATTATTCGTGCTGTCAAACACGGTCTGGGATGACCTGAAATTCAGCTGGGAAGGCGTGAAGGAGGCGTATTCTGACCTTGATATCCTGGTCAACATGTCGAAATACATCAGGATAGTCAATGCCTCAAATTCAAAGCCAAAGGAGCTTGAGCCAGAGGACAGATGGATGGTTTCCAGGGTCAACAGCACCTTGTCCCAATACCACACGGCATTCAACAACAGGATGCCAAATGACGCGGTAAAGGCAGTTAGAAAATTATTGGTTGAGGATTTCAGCCAGTTCTACATGAAGATAGCCAAGGACAGGATATCAAAGGGGGAAAACAAGGAGGCTGCGCTTTACACGATATATTATACCACATTCAGCATAACAAAGATGCTTGCGCCAATAGCGCCTTTTGTCACAGAATATATTTACCAGGACCTTTTCAGGGGCATTGAGGGAGCCGAGAGCATTCACATGTCATTCATAGACAACGATGACAACTCCAAGGTTGATGTTTCTTTGGAGGAGGCCATGGGAATAACAAGCACCGTTATATCCTCTGCAATGAAGATGAGGAATGACGCGAAGATAAACGTAAGGTGGCCTTTGGCAAAGATAGTCATCAGGGGAAGCGACGAAAAGGTGTCCAATGCGGTGAAATACCTTTCCCCCATTGTGAAAAGGATGATGAATGTCAAGGATGTCGAGGTTTCCGGAACAATTGGGGATGATTACCTGAAGCAGGAAACCCCTTTTGGGATTGTCGCCATTCCCTCAAAGATAGACGAGGAGCTTAAGGCAGAGGGAATGTCAAACGAGATAATGAGAAGGGTTCAGCAGATGAGGAAGGAGGCGAAGCTTGTTGAAAAGAACGTCGGAGCTTAATATAAAAGAAAATCAGGGCAAGGAATGGGCAATAAACGAAAGCAAGGTAAGGATAAGCATCAGGATTACATGAATCCTGTGTCCTCCTTTGACTTTGTCGCGTGCCTGTATTCCTTTCTCCTGGCCATGTCTGTCCAGCAGTCCTTGCACATCACAAGCCTCCTTATGTCCTTCCTGTTGACCTTCTTGCTTGCGTATATGCACCTGTGGCACACTGCCCTTTTGCATGAGCTGCAAACTTCCGGCTTCGGGGTTTTCTCCCCGCATCTTCCGCATTTTGAAATTGCCATTTTATAAACACCTTAACATTGTAGTTCTAGATTATGGGCGCAATCTATTAAAAGGGTTTTGCTTGCCCTCCTGGCCCTGTTTTTGCGCATATTGCTCTCTATTTTTGGGCAACAATGGGATTCCTGTAGGAAACGACTATTGTCGCAAATGAGTCCATCAGGGCTATTGCCGCCAAGCCAATGGTTATCAGGACCATTGTTGGAGAGGAAAATGCAAGTAATGCCAGGATAGCGGGATAGATGAACTTCCCCAATATGCTTGAGCCCAGCATCCTTGGATCTATGGACTGGTGCCAGTTCATGATTATGCCCATTCCAAATACAAATGACATGAAAAGGACTATCAGGGAAACAAGCAGCGGTATGGGAATGAAGAATATCGCCATGAATGAGAAGAATTCAAGGACTCCCAGGGAAAAGAGATAGATGGGGTTACCCATTGATGATCTCCTCTATCCTCAAAAGCCTGTTGTATTTTGCAACCCTCTCGGTCCTTGCAGGGGCCCCTGACTTTATGAATTCAGCATTGATCCCAACTGCAAAGTCGGCTATAAAGGTATCCTCGGTCTCTCCGGACCTGTGGCTGACTATTGCCTTCCATTTCTTGGACTTGACCAGCTCGGTCGCCTCCTTTGCCTCAGAAACAGTGCCTATCTGATTTATCTTTACTAGCAATGCGTTTGCGCTTCCCTGCCTTATGCCCTGGTTTATCCTTTTCACGTTTGTCGTGAACAGGTCGTCCCCTATCACCATTATTTTGCTTCCCAATTTCCTGGTCAATGACGCGAAGAACGTGAAGTCATCCTCATTGAAAGGGTCCTCTATGCTGATTATGGGATAGG
>JAPLWW010000108.1 GCA_026396375.1 Microcaldota archaeon
CTCTCCTGTTGCAGGGTCCCTTGTGAAGCACACTCCTGTCCCTGATGTCTCTCCCATGTTTCCGAAAACCATTGCCTGCACATTGACTGCAGTTCCAAGCAGGCCCTTGATGTCATTCAATTTTCTGTACAGTATAGCCCTGTTGTTGTTCCATGACCCGAAAACAGCGTTTATCGACATGTACATCTGCTCTTTCGGATCCTGGGGGAATTCCTTTCCTGTCTCCTTCTTTATCATTGCCTTGTATTCATTGACAATTTCCTTCAGGTCGTTTGCATCCAGCTGGGTGTCAAACTCGATTCCCTTGGTCTCCTTCTTCTTGTCCAGTATTGCCTCAAAGTCCTTGTGCTCGACTTCCATGACAACGTTTCCGAACATCTGTATGAACCTCCTGTATGAGTCCCACACGAACCTTTCGTTGTTTGTCTTCTTTATCATCCCCTGGACAACAACGTCGTTGAGCCCGAGATTCAG
The DNA here is from genome assembly GCA_026396375.1 of Microcaldota archaeon. Taxonomy (GTDB): domain Archaea; phylum Micrarchaeota; class Micrarchaeia; order Anstonellales; family J096; genus JAPLWW01. Next base: position 475 of record JAPLWW010000108.1, read on the forward strand.
GATTGTGTCCATCATTCCAGGCATTGAGCTTGCAGCCCCTGACCTGATGGATAGCAATAGCGGGTTTGCCGCGTCTCCGAGCTTCATGCCCATCTTCTTTTCCAGCAATATTAATTTTTCCTCAACCTGTTTTTTCATGCCTTCAGGATATTTCTTGTCATTCTTGTAGTATGAGTCGCATGTTTCAGTGGTTATAGTGAAGCCGAACGGCACAGGAAGCCCCAATGTCGTCATTTCCGCAAGGTTTGCGCCTTTTCCTCCCAATAATTCCTTCATATTCGCCTTTCCCTCTGAAAAGTCATATACATATTTTTTTTCATCTGCCATTTTCATCGTCCTCTACCCCTATCATAAGGTATTGTCATTGTTCTAGGAATTATGTTGGTGAAGGATAGTTTTAAATATCTTTCAGGATAGCTTTTAATTGTTGCATTAAATAACAAGTTGTGGTATTATGGCAGAAACTATAGTCCAGCATCCGAACGTGATAAGCAAGACATCAGTCAGAACCGTCTTCCTGAAGGCAAAGGCCCTGATTGAGAATGATGATTCAAGGAAGCATTTTGAAAGAGTCTTTCATGACATGGAAAGCACAAAGGAAATCAAGATCTTCAACTATGACTGCTCATTCAACAGGATCCCTCATCTTTCAGAAGGGGGCCATGGAGGCCAGAATGCGATTTTGGTTACAGAGAAAGAGAACAGCATATTCATTCCTTTTTATCCGCACAATGACGGCTCTCCGACCTGCCCGTTTGTCTATTACAAGAAGGAGCCTTCACAGAAAACAGATGAGTTCAGTGGCATCATCCCCCTTTATCTTTCTATAGATGCCCATATCCCCTCCCCCCACGGTTACTTTATACCCTGGCCTTCAATGAAAACTGTTTTTTTCATGGACAACCAGATGGATTTCACTGAAGTCAAAAACCTTGGGCAGGTCCTGATAAAGATGGTCAGGATAATGCAGGAGGCATATGACAAGGGCATTCCGATACATCCATTCCAGAGCTTTCTTCTGGAATTCCCATCTGATGTTACCAAGGAAACCATCGATACTGCCAAGCTTGCAATGTGCATTCCGGACATGAAGATAGGGGATCTGGAAAAATGGCTTTTTCAATCCCAGAACGTATTCCTTGACCATTTCCTTGGCTGGAACTTCGGGGACATAATAAAGGGAAGCGAAGAGCTTGAGACAATGGTATTGGATTACCACCATAGGATGATAAAGGACGGAAAAAGGAAATTCGCAGGCACAGGATTCGAAGTTACCTACAGGACAAACGGCACAGAGGTGGACAATTTCTATAAATTCTGCTTTCCTGGGATGGAAATATCCCCTGTCTATCTTTTTGGCGAGGCGACAATGAAAATAATCGATGACGAGCAATCCTATCTCAGTCTTGTTGCGCAGAAATACACTGTTCCCCTGTCTGATGTCAATAAAGCGGTGGACATGATGAATAGGTATCTAAGCGAATATGGGATATGCACGGCAAGCCATCCCCATCCCGAGCCTTTCGGGGGAAGCCTCGGATGGATCCACACTCCTAAGAATTCCTGCTATGTCTGCCTGACAAAGGAAGGGCACAGGATGGCAAATGGGCTGAAATTCCTTAGGGGAGAGGCGCCGACAACCCAGATCAGCAGCATGGAAGTCGATGTCCCTGATGGGGAATAGCATTATCCTGCTTTAGGGCATATTGCATGCTTTAAATAATCTTTGTTATAAATAATATATTATTATGGAAATTAACAAAGGTAGGGATAAACGCTTGCAGGCTCATCTCTCCAAAATGAACGGAAAGGGAAAGATAGCCAGGTTCATGCTTGATAACCTTCCCAAGATGAAGGGCATAATCGAAAAGGAATACGGAGTAAGATTCAGGGAAACTCCCTTTGTTGTGCAGACAAACAGGCTAAATTTTGATTTCACCCCCTTCCATGTAATTAGGAGATATCCATTCCTGGCATTGCCTTCATTCTATGCCAATCTAAAGACTGCCGGAAGGTCTTATTATATTCATAAAACGCTAGTCTTTTCGCCTTTGAAACTGGCGATCAGGAAGATGCTATACCTCAGCGAAAATGAGAAATTTATGAAAGGCATTCTTATCCACGAATTGACTCATTTTGTGCAAAGTGAAAAAGAGTTGAAGATCAAATGCTTAGCGAAAAAAGAGGCCCAATCCTCGATTGAAGGGACACTGATGCGCGAAGGCCTTGCGGAATACTCAAAATCCCTGATTTGGGAAACGAAAATTGGCGAAGCGAAAACAGCAATCGAAAGGATAAAGCAGGCGGTAGGGCAGTTCATTGAAGACATAATATATTTCAGGGATAATCTCCAGATCAGGGGTTTGGATGACGCTGCACTGAGAAAGACCTGTCTCGAGTCTCCATCTTATCTAAGGAAGATATTTAGATTGAAATACAGGTTCGGGCGCGAATTTGTCAGGGCGTTGGCAGGATATTTCAACGACAACAAAAAGCTGTTCCGCCATATAGTAAATCTTGTCGAATTTCCGACATTGGAACAAATCCTGTTTCCGGAAAAATACATCAAAAGGCTGAAGAGGAAAAAGATCTGCTAACTCTGATAATCCCCTTCAACACAGTCTTAATTTTCGCGAATTCGTATCAACCAAGGCAGAATTTGGGTATTAATGCGGCAAATCCTTTTATACCAAGAATCAGGACGCTAAATCAGAGGGTGATTGTGTGGGCGTGGACATGAAAAATGGCAGTTGCGTTCGCAGCTGCCTTCCTGCTGATAAAAGATAGATACTCATCCACAGGGGAGGCGGAGATGGATGGGTGCTTTGGATGGCTATTCAAAGACCGATCTCCCCTTTGCCATCATATTCCAGCAATGGTTAAATAATCTATGGGAGCAAACAAGGATAATGGAACAGGGCGAATAGGATGACCAGCGCAGAGGAAATAACCGAATTGAAAAAAAAGCTCAGTGCCCTAGAGCGCAAGCTGGAAAAAATAGGGAAGAGCCAGCGCTCCGCTGTCGTGAATCTGTCCAGCCAGATAGGCGAAATAATAAACGGGATAGAGTCTGTGCAGGAAAACGGGAAGGCAATCTCCAACCTGTCGCTTAGCCCTCGCATCAGGCTTGCGAAAAAGGCGATGCTGCTTGGCAAGGGGCTCCGCCATTTTGAGATGGATGTGCAGAGCGAATTCGACAAGGACCTCATCTCGGAAGAGATAGGGGACAAATTCATGTCCATCATAAAGCTGATCAGGGAGAACAAGATGCAGCTTGCAAAGGAGGGAATGGGATACTTTGAGGATATTGTAGCCCTTAGCAGGGAATGCGAAATGATGGAGGAGGAGATAAGCAAGAAAGATAAAATTCTCAAGAAGGAGCAGTTCAGGATACAGAAGGCATTGTAGGACATGGCGCAGCTGGAAAAGGAAAGGATAGACATGGAAAAGGTGCGCAGGCATGAGGAGTTTCTGAAAAACATTGAAACGCTGAAAGCAATGAGATCAGAATATATCCAGTCCCTTCTTTCAAAGCCGGTTGCGGATCTGCTTGGGGAAACCGAAGGCCATCCACTTAGGGAATATTATGACGGTTTCCAGGACAAGGGCGAGATGGCGGAATTAATGCAGTTCCTTTCAGATTATCCTGTTTTTGGAAAGTGCAACGCAGGCCAGATCTGCGAGTTCTTCGGATGCAGCGAAAAGAAGCTTTCGCACGTCTGCCCTGAAACCTCAAGGTTCAAGAAGGTTGTTATGGGGAACAGGAGCCTGTTCGAGACAGTGGGCTCGCTGGAGCAGACCTCTTTCCTTGCAGTGGATGACAATAATGAAAAGGCCCTGGATTTCTACGCCCGGAATGTCAATGGAGCCAAAGATGTCGTTGAGAAAATAAGGCAGCTGAAACTGGAGAAAAATTCAGACAGGGAAGAATACGAGAAAAGCATACAGATGGAGAAGCGCAGGGAGGAGCTTGGGAAATATTCGAAAACTGACCTGGAAAAGGAATTGAAAACAATAGGAAATCTTCTGGAGCTCCTGCATTCCAAGATTCCTGAAGAAAAGCAGGAGGAAACAAATCAGGGGCTGATATACAAAATAAAATCCTTGCTTTTTGGCGAATAAGATAATATCTGGAAATCCTTGGCCTGTTTTGGATTCAGCATTTGTCAAGCGCCTTTCTCTTCAGCTCAAACAATGGAATGTAGATGACTGCGGCAATCGTCTGCATGATGAGCATCGCCCTTATGTCAAATAGGAAAACCAGCAGTGCGCCTATGCCTATCGCACACACCCTTCCCAAATCTATCATGATCTCCCTGCCTATCATGCTGTTCACTATGTTTTTGCTGTTGTCCACTGTAAGCGCCAGCGGAAGCGGGAGTAGCACTCCGCGGAAGAAGCTGACTGCCCCGTATCCAAGGAAGAACATCGCCATCCCCGAGGAAAGGCTTGTGAAAACAGCCACAGCTTCTTGCCTTCCGGGTCGGTGGCGAGCGCGGTGAATGCAGGTTATCGACAGTATCGAGAATCCCTCTATGAAGAACAGGGTGCGTAGCCCGGCCACGGATTTTAGGCTGGCCTTCCAGTCATATTGATAAATTTTTGGCTTCACCTTGGCCCTTGCCCAGAAAAGCGTGGCAATCATGGCCGCCCCTGAAAGAATGAAAAGAGTAGGATACCCAAAGGCCGCGGCTATCCACCCTGCCAGGGCAGGAAGCCCCAGCGAGAGCACTGGGAATATAGAATAATAGATCGAGCCAAGCACGCCATTATCCTTTTTCGAATGCCTGTAATACATTATGTTGAACGGCATCCAGAACAGGAAAGTTACAGTTCCTGCCATAGCCCTTGCTATGAATGATGCTTCTGTATTGGGAAAGAATGCAAGGACAATGCAGGCGAGAGCAGAAATGAAAAGGCCCAATGATATGCATTGACGGGCTTCAAACTTCCTGATGAAGATTATCATCAGAAGAGGCACAATGAACGCAAAAGCGGATGTCAGTATTATCTGAGCCATGGTCATCCCGATGCCCAGGAAATAAGGCTCATAGAGGCTGGCCATAAGCAGGGTTGAAACATTGTAGAACACTGAGACTGAGATAAGCCTCATGAACGGGCTGCTGCCCATGCCCCTGCCGTAATTGTCGTGTTTCACCCATGATCGCCTCTGCCGGTGTTGCTGCTCATTGATAATGCGGAAGGATTATAAGCTTAAGCAAAGGCTGTTTTTCAGTATCCTAAAAATGAATCCTGCATTCACCTATTTCTTACCTCTCAATCCAAGCAGGGAAATTATGAAGGCAAGAATATACATCATCAATGCATAGACGCAGGTTGGCAGTATCAATGAATATTCCCTTGGGTTCATGATTTCGGTTATGGAGAAATAGCCTGAGAAAAGTATTCCCATGAAGGAGACGACCAGATTTCCCTTTATCAGGTTGCCCTTGTCCTGCTTTGGCATGAATGACATCAGCGAGGCTATCAGGATTATCAGGAACATTGCCAGCCCAAAGTAGCATGCAGGATACCCCAAGAAGAAAGGGCATTCGCCGTTCATGGGGCATTTGCCAGCAGTCAATGTTCCGACCGACAGGTAGCCCGCAAACAGGACGCCTATCAAAGAGATTATGCTTACATACTTGAGAGCAGTTTCCTTTTCCATGCATTTACTTCGCAAGTTAACCTTATAAGCTTTGTTTAATAGGTCATGCCATCAAGTTTCCTCCATTTTGCGGCGGCAATGACAAAGGCAGTTCTTCTTGGGCGAAGCCGTTTTTCACCGAAGCCTTTCTGGAAAGGTTTCACACATGTGATCATTTGCTGCCTCTCAAAGTCATAATCTTTAAAAAGGAGATGTGGGCAAAGTGGATTATGGACTCTAATATGGTTAGGTTACGATACGCCATCGCGGCGTGGATTCTTGTTTTTGCATCTGTTGCTTTCGCGGCGGACTGCCCCGAAGCAATAATAGCGGATTTGACGCTGAGCGGCAACCTTGTGTCAAACGCGTCCAGTTCGGACTGCGTAATGATGAACGCAAGCAACATCGTGCTTGACTGCGCCGGATATTCCATAATCGGCACCAGCCCCGACGATGGAAGGTATGGGGTCTATATTCCTGGCAAGAACAACGTAACCATAAAGAACTGCAACATCTGGAACTTCAGCGACGGCATCCGTACGTCAGGCGGCGTCTCCAACAGCCTTATCCAGAATAACACCATAACAGACAGCGTAAGCGGAATCAACATATACGTTTCCGGCACCAATGCCAACAACACCATAACTAACAATATCATAGCCAACACCACAGGCAGCGACCCTTACAATTACGGCTACGGCATAAGGATATATGTCTCAAGCGGCAGCGCAACAAACAACAATATCACATACAATAACATCTCAGGCACAACGCTCGGCATCTATATTCCAGGAGCTGAAGACAACCGCATAGCAAACAATATCATCACAAACACATATCCCATAGGAATAGCATTGGACACCAACTCCAATGGCAACAACGTCAACCAAAACACAATCTCATATGTCACATACGGCATCCAGTTTTCCCTAGACAGCGACAACGTCGTAAACACAGGCTCGATATCCAACGCCACAAACGGCTTCCATTTCAATTATGCGACAGGCAACACGGTTGCCAACGTTGTACTTAATAACATTACAGGCTATCATATCTATTCCAACACTTCCTCAACCGATAACGTTTTCCTCAACATCAACGGCCTAAATAAAGGGCAGCTCGGCGCAGCTGCAGACGGCAACTGCACAATTGGCTGGTATATACGCGCAAATGTCACGAATGGAACAGACCCTATAGAGGGTGCAAACGTCACAGCTCTAAACGGGCTTGGGGCGCAGGCATGGAATGCGACAACAGATTCCGACGGCTTGACGCCATGGAGGGTAACCTATGACGGCATATACGGCAGCGCGGTCCTGGTCAATTACAACAATTACACGTTCAATGCATCCAATTCCACAGTGACCGGAAACACCACATACACGGTTGCTTCAGAAGCCACTGTGCCTATAGTAATAGTGACAGTATCCTCAGTCAACGTTTCCATCCTGCCCCAGGCGCCTGATTCATTCTATTACCCGGGCCATGAGCCTTTGATAAACATCTCGGTCAACGCAACAAGCCCAGGCTCCAGCATATCATTTGTGACTGCAGATTTCAGCAACATCAGCGCATCTGCATGCAACGGCGTGCCAATATTCAACCTCAGCTCAAGCGGCGGGTTCTGGATAGGCTCGTGCAACATATCCATGATAAGCATTGCTCAGGGCACTTATCCGTCAGCTTCAATGGTATATGTCACAGCCTACAATCTGATGTCAATATGGTCCCAGGACACGGCCCCGGTCATGATCCACAATGTAGGAGTTCCTATAGACAATGATCCTACCAACTGCTCTAGGTTCGGAAGCGATACGACAAACTTCTCTAGCGTGGACAATTTCGGGGCAGTCAACTTCATCATGGACTATGAGATGAACTTTTCGTGCGCGACAGAAGGCCAATACCCCAACTCAAGCTGGGCAAACGCAGCGCTGATAAACATAAGTTCAGTCAATCTTTCAACGGAAGAGGCCGCAGCCAAGCTGTCAAACCTCGCATCCGCGATAGACATTGCGATAGGCGAGCCGGAGACGTTCCAGGAATCCAGGATTTACATAAACACGTCTTACTTCAATGAGCTGGACACGAACGCGACAATAACTCTCTTCAATCTGCCTTTCACATCCATTCCAGGCATACTATCAGACAACTCCTCTCGCCAGGATGACATAGCCGTGCTTGATTGGAGCCCAGGCTATATGGAGGTGCCCAGCATGACCATGGGAAATTGCTATCTCAACACCACTTATGTGCGCTGCAGCACCATCCCGCATGATTACTGCAACAGCGCCCCCTACTGCAACTGGACAACCTCTTGCGCTGACATCGTGCCTTCTTGCAATGCCTTCGCAAATTCCACTGCCTGCGTTTCCAAGGGCAAGTGCCTCTGGAACGGCACCTTAAGCTACCTGCCGCAGTCCAGCCTCAAATTCAGCGTGAGCGGCTTCTCGGGATACAATGTCACCAAAAATGTCAGCCCGTCCATAACGATAAATAGCCCTGCCGCGGACTCTGAGGCCAATGCGACATCTGTCCTTATCAACGTAACGGTGAACGGCACAGGGACAAGGCCAAGCTTCATCAACCTTTCAATAAATGACAGCACAGACGTCATTTACACCTATATATATAATGCGTCTTCAGGGCTTAACACCGCCAACTGCACGGCCGTAGTGCCTTCAGGAGAAACAATGGTATGCAGATTGCTCTCAGGAACGCTTGCGAAAGAGCCATACAGCCTTACTGCCATTGCTTACGACTTCGCATACCCTGAGCCGGGCAACAGCGCGACAGAAGTCTCCTCATTTGAGATAACATACACTAAGGACGCATACGAGCCTGATGACGATCTGGCAAGCGCCAGACCGATAGATGTAACTGGCGCAGCTCAGTCGCACAACTTCCACAGCATAATGGATTTAGATTACGTCAAGTTCAATGCCACGGCAGGATACATTTATGACATATTGGCGAATGCCACGGTGTCGTCTCCAGATACGGAGATGGCAGTTTATGACGAGAACGAAACCCTGCTCTATTACAGCGACGACATCATATACGGAATTAATACAAACAGCGAGATATGGTTCAAGGCGCCATACAATGGAACATTCTATGTCGAGGTTGACGAGCTTTCAGGAGATGCAGGCGGGAGCTATAAGCTTTCTGTCCAAAAGCTCGGCATAATAACCGCAACGATAACCAACATCACGAAAACAACGATGAAAAACGGAGTCTCATTCAACGTTACGGTGAATGCGACATGCGTCGGCGGCCCGTGCGGGCGTGTCCAGGCTGCGCTTGACCCTATTCTGGAAGGCGCAAACGAGACGCCGAAGACTGCCCTCGAGGCCGCTGCCAAAAATGGCGGCCCGATAAATGTCATTGTCACGCTCAATGAGCCAGAGGAAAGCCCAAAGACAAAGAAAAGCATATACGCGGCGCAGTCTGCCGTGCTTTCAACGCTTTCTTCGGATGACTTCAAGGTAAAATACAGGTATTCCATAGTTAACGGCTTCTCAGGGACAGCCACAGCTGCAGGCATAAAGCAGCTCATGGCAAATCCGAACGTCGCATCAGTCAGGCTAACAAAAACGTATCACATCATGGCATCCCTGCCCAAGCCCAATGAGATCATAGGCGCGACAAGCGTATGGAACATGACAGCCAATGGAATGAAGATCAACGGCACAGGGCAAACAGTCTGCATACTGGACACTGGCATGGATTATACTCATCCGGACTTCGGGTCATGCACGCTTGACGACATAGATGCAGGGAACTGCAGCAAGATAGTCGGAGGATATGACATATACAATGACGATTCTGACTTCATGGATGACAACGGCCACGGCTCGCACGTTTCTGGCATTGTCGGATCAATAGACCCCACTTACACAGGCGTGGCCCCTGGCGCAAAGATTGCCATGGTCAAGGTGTGCGATTCAACAGGCAGTGACTGCCCTGATGACAGCATCGCGGCAGGAATAGAATGGTGCATGAACAATTCAGCGGCATACAACATAAGCGTCATATCAATCAGCATAGGGGGAAGCGGCTGCGCAGGGGGCGACTGCGACGGCAAGCCATGCGACGATGACACATACCTTGCCCCGTACATAAATGCCGCAAGCGACGCAGGCATCGCCGTTTCCCTTGCTTCGGGCAACGAATATCTTGGGGAATCATCCCCTGCAGGCATAGGCGAGCCGGCATGCGTAAAGAGCGCAATATCGGTCGGCGCGACAGACTTATATGACGTGATAGCGGACTTCGCCAATAGGGACCAGAACCTGGATGTCCTTGCGCCTGGCGTGGACATAATATCCACAAACTGGACAGGAGGCCATGTGTCGATGAATGGCACATCAATGGCGACACCGCGCGTTGCAGGCGCGATCGCCCTTCTGAATGAGTATTACCTCTATAATTACAATAGGACCATCAGCCCGAAGGACATAGATGCGCTGATTAAAACATCCGGAGATATGATATCTGATGATGCGGGCATAATGAACTTCAGCCATCCGAGGATCAATGTCCTTTCCGCCACGGCTGAAAAGGGAGTCATTTCCACAAACATCAGCGCAAGGCCGTTCTACACAACGTCATCCAACCCGTCCAACAGCTCGTGCTATAATAGTATGGGGGCAGGGAAATCCTGCGCAACGACCTGGAACGTGCGTTCAAACGGGGACGAGGGCACATACGGATTCTTTGCGATTTATGGCACCAACTACAGCACCTATTATTCAACAACGCAGAACGTCACCATAGACACCACTGCGCCCACAGTTTCACTTGTGAGCCCGGCGAATAGCAATATCTCGTCATCTGCCAACGTGACGCTCTTGTTCAACGTAACGGATAACATGGGCACTGGCACGGGCATCAACTGCACGATCTATGTGGATGGAACGGCAAGGGGAACATCCTCTGCGTCAAACGGGAGCACAATGAGCTACAACGTATCCAACAACCCCAACGGCGTGCACATGTGGAACGCCACATGCAGGGATGCCGCAAACAACACTGGGGCAAGCGCCAGCAGGAACTTCACGGTAGACACAACAAACCCGGCAATATCCATAGTGTCGCCTTCACAGGCCTATTACACAAGCGGAACCAATATCCTGATAAACATAAGTGCGACTGATGCAAACATAGACTCAATATGGTTCTTCAACGGAACGGGCAATGAGACATACGCAGCGCCGCTTGCAAGGAACTTCAGCGAGGGCATGCATAACATAACTGCCTGGGCAAATGACAGCGCAGGCAGGATGAACTCAACGAGCATGGCATTCGCGGTTGACACGATAAACCCGACAATCGGCTTTGTGGCTCCGACGCCAAATACCTCGACGTATTCGCTTAACAGCTATCTTGCCATAAACGCCAGCTCCAACGACACGAACTTCGCCAATGTTACAATAAGGCTGTACAATTCAACAGGAGGCCTGAAAAATTCGACATTCTCAAATAGCACGGCGAATCTATATGTTGATTACACAGGACTCGCTGACGGCAACTATTCCTTCAACGCGACAGTGTATGACAAGGCAGGGAGATCCAACTACACTGAAACAAGGGCAGTCACAATAAACACAGTCTACCCGAACCTCACGATAGCCAGCCCCGTTTCAGCATATTATTATAACTCAACAACAGTGCTTGTCACTCTTAACACAAGCGGGACAGGAATTGACACGAAATGGTTCTATTACAACAGCACCCTTAACATAACTTATACAGTGCCGGTTAACGTCACCTATGCCAACGGCGTCCAGAACCTTATCGCATGGGTCAATGACACAGTTGGTCATGTGACAGCAAAGAACGTGACATTCACGGTTGACACGATAAACCCAACAATAGGGATAACATCCCCTCTTGCGCAGATATACAATACAACAGCGGTATTGGTCAACATAACCTCCGGCGATGCAAACCTTGCAAAGACCTGGTTCTTCAACGGGACTGCAAATGAGACTTACACGGTTCCTGTATCAAGGGCATTCACGCAGGGGCAGCACACACTCACGGCATGGGCGAACGACAGCGCAAGGAGGATGAACTCAACCAGCGTAATCTTCACGGTTGACAGCATAGCTCCGACCCTGAACATGTCTAACCCATCAAACCTGGCAAACAACTCGTATTCGCAAACGCCATTCGTAACAGTCTATTTTGTCCCTAAAGACAATGTTGACAATAACATAACATGCAATGTCTATGTTGACGGCGCATTGAACTACTCGGTCAACGCAACCAATTCAACCCAGCAGAACTACACAACATCATACAACGATTCCGCGCATACAACTTCAGTGACATGCATTGATGACGCATTCAATTCAGTGTCAAGCGGAACAACGGCATTCACAGTTGATACGATAAACCCGGCAATATCGTTCGTTGCCCCGACTACGAACTCAACATCTTCGCCAAACAATTATATTCAGGTCAACGTCAGCGCCAGCGACGCAAACCTCGCCAACTTTGTGGTAAGGGTGTATAACGCCTCTTCAGGGGCGCTGCTCAGGAACGTGACGTTAAACTCAAGCGCATTCTATAATTTCACTGGCCTTGGAAATGGGACTTACTTGTTCAACGCAACGGCGTACGACAGGGCAGGGAACATGAACAAGACAGAGACAAGGAACGTGACGATTGACACCATAGCGCCAGTCTTGGCAATAATAAGCCCTACAGCAAGGATATACAACAGCTCGAGCGTGCTGGTCAACTTAAGCGCAAGCGATTCTACCCTTGACACAGTATGGTTCTACAATGGCACGGCTAATGAGACATACACTGTAGGCACGCCGGTCACAAGGGCATTTACGCAGGGACAGCACACCCTCACGGCATGGGCGAATGACACATTAGGGCATGTCACAACAGCAAACGTGACATTCACAGTTGACACAACAAACCCGGCAATAGGGATAGCATCCCCTGTTGCGCAGGCATACAATGTTACTACGATATTGGTCAACATAACCTCCAGCGACACAAACCTTGCAAAGACATGGTTCTCCATCGGGGCTGCCAACACGACATACACGAAACCTGTCAATGTTACATTCACGCAGGGACAGCACACACTCACGGCATGGGCGAACGACAGCGCA
>JAPLWW010000109.1 GCA_026396375.1 Microcaldota archaeon
TATGCAATGTAAGGTCCCATTTGACTGAAACAGGGAAAGCCTACATCATTCTCAGCTCCAACAACGAAAAGACCGAAAGCTACCTGGGCAAAATGGGAAAATACGCGATACTGGAAAAGGAAAAATACTTTTTTGAGGAGCTGTTTCTGGTGCAGTTCAGATAAGCAGGGCCTGGATCCCCTTGGCTATCATCTCTATCCCTATCGCAGTCAGGAATAAACCGAAAATCTTTGAGACTATGCTTATTGCCCTGGCATTGACCTTCCTGATCATCGCTGCGGTGCAGAGGAAAACAATCCCTATGACCATGAACGTTGCAGTTATGTTCGCAACAAGGTCAATCGCCCCTATCTCATAGCTTTTCAGTATTATGAATGATATTGTCGCAGGTCCGGTCAGCATAGGGCTTGCTATCAATGATATGTATCCGTCCATTTCGTTTGCGTTTTTGCCGTATTCCTCATTCAGCCTCACGGTGTCTATCCCAAGAAGCACAAGGATTATGCCTCCAGCTATCATCAAAGAGTTTAAGCTGATCCCGAACATCGCGAAAAACAGGGGGCCAACAAAAACAAACAGTATCGCAATCGCGAACGCTATGATCACGGAATATATGGCTATTTTTTTGACATCCATCCTTTTCCTGTATGCCCCCATCAGCATCGGGAACGATGACAATGGATTTATCAGTATGAACAATTGCACGATCAGTGCAGGGATAAGCATGACCTAATATCATAATCAACGCTTTAAAAATCTTTATCCGATGCCGAAGAATTTAGTCAGCCTGTCCTTTCCGCTTTTGCTCGAGTATATGAATATCCCCATCTTTTCCGCCGATTTTCCTGCCTTTGAGATCTTTTCAACTATCCCTTCCCTGCCATCCTGCTTAAGAGTCATCTTCTTTATGAACTGCGCGCCTTCCTTCATTATGAGCAGATAGATGTCGCAGGAGAGAGGATACATCATGTTTTCGTCCTTTACCAGGCTGTCTATCATGCCGCCTATCCTCTCCTTCTTGTTTTCCCCCTCCATATCCATCATTTTTCCGGAAAGGGAGTCCAGTATCTCGTCTTCGTCATAAAGCGCAAACTCGATCCTCTCCCTCAAGTCCTCTTTTGAGTCTATCTCGCTTATGTTTCCCTCCTTGAACTCCTTCTCATTGATGACCATGCTTTTCTCAACTATCGGGCATATCGCCTTTGCGATCTTTATGTTGTCTGAGATGCATATTATGGACTCCATCTCCATTTCCTTCTCGATATTTTCTATGCTGATGTCCTCGCTCTTGCTGTCTATTATGAAGAAGCCGTCTCCCTCCTCATATACGCTTCCGAACCTGGAAAGGGATTTCTTCATGCCCTCGGAGAATTTCAACATCTTTTCCTCGCTGTTGCTGACATTTATTATTTCCAGCTCGTTTTGGTTCTTGAGGTTCATTATGTTTTTCGCGCCTTTTCCTATGTTCATGGTTTCCATGATGTTTCCGTTCTCATCTGCGAATATGATGGGCCTGTCGCTCTTCACCTTCAGCATCTGGGAAATGGGATTCTTTATGAAAACTCCAACATACATAACTAGCATTATTGCATGAAACAATTAAAAATTCATAACATGCTTCTATTCTTGATGGGAAGCCTGAGGGATGATATAGCCAGGGAAAGGATTTCGATATTGCTGGATCTAGCCAGTGAAATGTGGGGCAAGGACCAGAGCCTTTCAAGGAAGTATGTCAAAAGGGCCTTTGACATAAAGAAAAAATTCAGGGTAAGGATAAGCAGGGAGGAGAAATTCAGCTTCTGCAGGAAATGCCTTTCTCCTTTGATTCCAGGAAAGACAGTCTCAATTGCATTTGACAGGCGCAACAAAAGGGTTGTTTATAGTTGCAAAATATGTAATAACCAGTCTGCATTCAAGTATAAGGATTAAAAACCATAGTTCCTTCATTAAGGGCATGGATATAGGAAAGGCATTTGAAAAAGAGATAAAGGACGTTGACAATACCATAGAGGAAATACTGCCAAAGGAGCCCAAGGAGGCCTATGGCATGCTATATGAGTATATCATGAGAGGGGGAAAGAGGATAAGGCCGGCAATCCTTCTCACTGTGCTGCAGTCCATTGAGGAAGATGCAAAGAAGAGGGAGGATATATACAAAAGAACGCTCCTTCCATGCTCTTTGCTTGAATGCTTCCACGCATTTACGCTGATACATGACGATATTGAGGATGGTTCCGTACTGAGGAGGGGAAAGCCGACCCTGCATGTCACCCATGGAATGCCGGTTGCCCTCAATTCAGGGGACAGCCTTTACACCTTCATCTGGAGGAAGTTATTGGACATCAACTTTGAGCATGAGAAGAAATTGGCCATGCTGAAAGCCATGGGAGACACCTTCAGGGAAGTTGTCGAGGGGCAGGCCTATGACCTTTGGTGGGAAAAGCACGAGCTTTTCGACCAGAATGAGCAGGACTATTTCATGATGGTCAGCAAGAAGACAGGGGCCCTTATAGGGATTTCCGCGGCAATCCCCTCGATAATACTTGACAAGCCATCCCTTTTCTCCCCGCTTTATGCGTTCGGGAAATCCATAGGCATAGCGTTCCAGATACAGGATGACATCCTAAACCTTGTCGGCGAGGAGGAAAAATACAAGAAAACCATAGGGGATGACATAACCGAGGGAAAAAGGACCCTCATGGTCATCCATGCGATTTCCGCGCTTGGCAACCCTGATGCGGAGAGGCTCAAGCAGATCCTGAGGATGCACACCACCGACAATTCGCTTGTGGCAGAGGCAATAAATCTCATGAAGAAATCCGATTCAATAAATTATTCCCAGAAAGTGGCCTCAAAGCTTGTCGAAAAGGAAAAGAACGAGATTGCGTCGCTTCTTCCCCAGAATGAGTTCTCAAGGAAGATGATAGAGCTTTCCAACTTCATCGTCAACAGGGAAATGTAGGCCGTAAAACCCGGTTGGGAAAAGCCTTTTAAAAGGTTGGCTGGATTTTATTTTCACTATATGGGCCCGTAGCTCAGCCTGGCTAGAGCACTCGACTCTTAATCGAGGTGTCGGGGGTTCAAATCCCCCCGGGCCCGCTCTATTTTTTATTTTTTCAGCAGGTTCCTGCACGCCTTCTCAAGAAGGGGCACAAGGCTGATGTTCTCGCTTTTCAGCTCTTCCTGCCTCTTCACCAATATGGATGCATCGATATCCATGACATTTGGGCCCAGCATTATCGGCTCCTTTGCCTCGCTGTCCTCAAGGTTCCCTGAAGTGTAGCTCAGCACTATCGCCCTTTCGGGGTAATGGTTGAATATGCCTATCCTCTCGTCATTATGGATTGCAATCGTGCTCATTGGCCTTTTCGGGCCCTTCCTCACTGTGAATGCTCCGTCGCTTTCCTCCTTCCATGCCTCAAAAAAGGGATTTCCCCAAAGGACCTGGTAGTATTCCGTGTAGTTTGCCCTATGGGGGATTATCTTGGTATAATAATCGCCAATTTCCATGTAAGGAATTATGAAGATGTTGAAGTTCCTGGAATTATAGGATATTGTTGTTACAGAATAGGCCTGCTTCTTTATCCCTATGGCATCCTTGATATGCCTCCCCCAGACTTCGCCTACGCTGTAATTCCTTATGTCCTTTACCAGCTTTCCGTCCATGAAGGCGAAATTTCCGCTTATCTCAAGGCGGGGATTCTCTATCAGGAGCAATTCAATCAGCCTTGAACTTGTTGATATGGTCCTTGCTCTTTATTTCCCTCTTCACCTTCGAAAGCAATGCAAACAGAAGGATGCTTGCAGCCTCTCCCGCCTCCTTCATCCTTTCCATCTTATTGACCTTCTCGTCCAATTTTTCAAGGAAGCTGCTCAGCTCCCTGTGGAACCTGCTTTTCTCAAAATTTGGGTTTTCCTTGATATATTCCCTGTTTATCTGCTTGACAAACCCGATCTGCTTCTCTATTCTTTTGACTTCCTCGCCGAACTGTTGGTTGTTTCCCTTTATTATCTCAAGGGCTTCCTCCACCTTGGGCATCAGGACATTCCATTCCAGATCTGCTAGCCTTTCGACTTCGCTTTCACTCTTTTTGTCAAGCATAAGAAAATTAAGGGAAAAATATAATAAAAATCTTTGCTTTTTACAGCTTCTTCTCCTTTTCGATCACGTCATTGAGGATTTCGTTGTGGATGAACCTCTTTCCCCCTATCTTTATGAACGGGATCCTTCCCCTATCTAATCTCCTCTCGAACGTGTTCTTCCTTATCTTTATTCCGCTGTCGTGCATTCCCTTTATCGCTTCAGCAACGCTGTAATAGTTGTTGCTTACATGGATAAGCCCGTCAATCGCGTCCTTGGGAATGAACCTCCTGAAGCCGACTTTTATTGAGGGAATGACCTTCTTCTCTATCCTTCCGACAAATGCCCTGAATTCAATGGTGGGCTCATGCCTCTTATACTCATTGAATGCTTCCCTGATATTATAAAAATTTCCCTTTGTCGCAACCAATTCATCCAAAAATTGCATCGGAATATACCTTTTCTTCCCGAATTTATATGATGGAATCGCGCCCCTCTCGACCCTTCCCCCCTTGGCTATCCTGCTTACAGATGAGATGATGCTTGAGAGCTTGGTCGCCTTTTCGTTATACATCTTTTCAGAGTCGAGGTTGTTATACTTGTCAACCCATTCATCTGAAATCACCCTATCAATCACGATAGTTTTTCGCCTTCCCATCAATTCCACCTTTTAACCGGTCTAATACTATTTATATAACGATTATTTTTAAAGGTTTCCGTATTTCTCGCTTATTACAACATTCACCAAACGGTATTTCGATATATTTCCGGGTTTTTTAAACTCTTCTTTATAAAAGGCACCGTATGGATTTTCCATCAGGCAATGCCATCAGGCTTTATGGGACGTATATCCTCTTCATATTTGCCGTCTTAGGAGTAATTCTCCTGTCAAACATGGATTCTTCCGGTGAATCAGTTTCCGGCCCAATGAATTTTTCTGGAAAAAATAATTCCCCGAATACCGGAGATTATTTAACAATGACAGTTTTCATAAGGGACATAATCTGCTCAAATGACTCGGGAAAAATCGTGATCCAGTCCTGGGATTACAACGATTATCCGTTGCCCGGCGTTTCATTGGAGATATCCGGCATGGGGAATTTCGCTACATCTGATGACGGCACACAAACAATAGAAGATTTGGATAACGGAACCTATCATGTTTCTGCGTCAAAGAAAGGGTATGTGCAAAAATCCTTTGACTTTACAATATCATGCCCTGCAAAAAGGATAATTATCATGCCTTCAGCAAATAACATTACCTGAAAGGCCTCCGTTCCCTTATCCTCACAAGGCTTGGAAAATATGACTTGATGGCCTTTTCAACGCTTTCAAACTCATTCTTCCTTATCATCGCCCTTAAATCCGCTTCAACCAGCGGAGGGGGATACCTGTATCCTGAGACGTTGCACAGGTCATAGACTTTCTGCAAAGGCGTTTCCAGGTAGTCTGCAAACCACTCTATCCTGAAAACAAGGTTTTTCCCTGTCTTAAGATATGAAAAAAGAACATCCTTTCTTTCGTTTGAATATGCAAGAGGGGGCGTCGCTTCGCCTTCCCCAAGCGCATTTTCCATAAGCACAGAATCACTTGATTTTATCCCAAGCATCTCGCAAAGCCTTGAGCTCCTTGAATCCTTCACCACTCCGGCAATGATTGTCCTTTTTGTTGATGCAAGGCTTCTTGCATGCTTAATCACACTGTCCAATCTTTTATATTCCTCGAATATCGCAGACTCTTTATTTGGAATATATGAAGGCAATGGAACAAGGGATCCGTCGAAAAGCGCGATATCGCATCCCTTTTCAACAGTCTCTATCAAGGATTCCCATTCTGCATTCAGCCTTTTCAGTTCAATGAATATCCTTGATTCCGCATCATCCAGATTAGGAATGAACACATGCTCTTTTTTCCCTGATTTCGAGGGAAAATAATTATGGCCAGAAAGCTTTCCATCCCTGTATGAAAATAAAACTCCGATGCTTTTCAATAGGAAAACCGATCCTCCCCTAATCCCTATCTCAGCAAATCCGCTGTCGGAAGCCCCTGCGGAAATATTGCATATCCCCTTTTTCATGTTGGGAAAATCCCCGAGCTCCTTTCTCCTTGCTTCAAATTTCCTTATGTTATCCTCATTCCTTGCTAATCCAGCTTCCCTAATTTCCCTGACAATCCTCCTGAAATCAAACATCACTGCACCTTCCTTGCAACGCGGTTGAACCTGAAGAGCATCATTGTTCCAGCCATTGTCATCATTGAAGCGTAAACAAAGCTGTATATTAGGTCTATCATCCCGCTGCTGATGTCGTTTATCAGGCTGGTGAATCCCATCAGCACGATGTTGATGCTTCTTTTTTCCGCAGCAGTCTTTTCCATGATAAAATAGCCTAGGCACTGTTTTTATTCTTAGCTTTTTGCCTAACATTTCCGTTTTCTTTATATACATGATCTTTCCAATTATTTTGAGGTATATCTATGGCAACAGAAACCAATGCTCCGTGCTGCTCCCATGGCGGCGGAATGAAATCCTGGATAATGCTTGCGCTCTTTGTGATACTGACAGCTTCCTTTGCATATATGGCGGTGAAGCCATCTCCGGGAAACGAAATAACCATCGGAAACCTGACTGCTTCGCAGCT
The DNA here is from genome assembly GCA_026396375.1 of Microcaldota archaeon. Classification (GTDB taxonomy): domain Archaea; phylum Micrarchaeota; class Micrarchaeia; order Anstonellales; family J096; genus JAPLWW01. Next base: position 6,721 of record JAPLWW010000109.1, read on the forward strand.
TGAAAAGACAATATCCGTTTCGGCAGACGCGAGAAGAAGCGTCAATCCCGACCTATTGACAATACAGTTTTCAATTGAAACGCTTAACAAGACTGCAAAGGAATCCCAATCTGAGAATGCTGCAAGGATGGACTCTGTTCTCAACGCCCTGAAAAGCAACGGGATAAAGAATGAGGACATCGAAACAACAAGCTACAACATATATCCAGAATACGATACCAACTGGGTCTGCCCTGATGCCATGGTGAAATGCGAAGATATCGAAAGGGTTTCAAACACGACCTTGAAAGGATACAGGACAGTTCAGTCAGTTGCGGTCAATGTCAAGGACCTAAACTCAGGAGGGGACATGCTTGACTTGATAATAGACTCAGGGGCGAACAGGATAGACTCGGTCTATTTTTCGCTGAAGGACAGCACAAGGAAGGAACTGGAAATGTCATTGCTCCAGGAAGCTTCAGAGAACGCGAAGCTTAAGGCCCAGAGGGTCGCATTGGGCTTGGGATCAAGATTGGGGGATGCTGTTTCCGCCAGCACAAGCTACTATTACACGCCAATTTACAGCAACTATGTCAATATGGCGAAGGCAGAATCATCGGGAGCGGCCGTATCAACGCCGATTTCCTCAGGCCAGATAGATGTTTCGGTTTCCATGAACGCGGCATTTGAGATGAAATGATGGACGAGATAATAATCAACAGGGAATTGCTCAAGGCGATAGGCGCAGAGAGCAGGATATCCATCCTCAAGTCCCTTGCCTCAGGCAGGAAGACCCAAACCCAGCTGGCAGAGGAATTGAAGCTCTCCTCCCCTACTATATTAGAGCACCTTGACCAGCTTGTCTCTGCCTCCCTTGTGAAGAAGATAGACGAAGGCAGGAAATGGAAGTACTATTCCCTTACTGAAAAGGGAAAGATGCTGATTGTCCCGAAGCAGGGAATCCCGGCAAGGGCTTTGCTCATGCTGGGAAGCGGATTGCTGTTGCTCCTTTATTCCGGAATGAGCCTTTTTACGTCAAGCGGGGTTGCGCCGGAGCAGTTTGCAGAGGCGGCAAAATCCTCTCCTAGCAATGTAATGGTTGGCGCTGCAGCAAACGAGCCAATATTGAACGAGACTGCAAGGCAGGTCGCTTCAGCTCCAGCCTTTGACCTAAATGGCTTATTCATCCAGTTCCTCTTGGTTGCAGGAATTGTGATGTTCTGCTACGGCATTTATCTAATCATCAAAAGGAAAGACTGAGCTTTCTGCCGAATGATTGCCCGGTGCATTCCCTGAAATTGGCGAGGAAAGGTTTCAGGCCGTCTTTCCCAAGCAGAATTCCCAACCTAATGACAATCACAGTTTCCCCTGATCCTGTCCCTGACTTTGCAAGATCCAGCGCGTTTGCGCCATATTTCCTGTTCTTTATCCCTATATCTGCGCCGCTTTCTATCAGCAGCGCGCATATATCAGCATGCCCATGTTGCGCGGCAAGCATGAGAGGAGTGATTCCATCCTCATTTTTTCCTTCGATGTCGGCGCCTTTCCTGATAAGCAGCCTGCAGATGTCAATATGGTTCTCGCGCCCTTCGCTTGCGGCGATGGCAAGCGCAGTGAATCCATCCGAGCTCGTCGAGTCGATGCTTGCGCCTTTCTCCAGCAGGAGTTCGCACATGCCCTTCTCTTTGGCCCAGGCGGCATATGCCAGAAGAGGATACTGGGATTGGCTTTTTTCCCTCATGTTGGGGTTTGCGCCGGCTTCGACAAGGGCCTTCACGACATTCCAATCCACCTGGAACATGAACTTTTTGTTGGGCTTGGTTATCACCTTGGCAAGCCTGCGGTTGAGCAAGAGCCGGGATACCGCAGGCTCGGGATTCAGCTTTTTCAGCAAAGAGGATGATCTCTTCGCCATCTGCGCTGCCCTTTCGCGGAATCTCCTGCGCTCTGCCATGCCCTAATTAGATATAAGGGAGGTTAAAACGCTATTGCAGGTATCCTTCCAAAACAAGGGCCAAAATAAGGTAAATGGCCTTCAAAACCCCATAAAAATGGCTTGTGCCTTTAAATATCCTTTTAAACTCTTCCGTCGGGAGCATAGTCCCGTATTACACTTTTAAAAGCTTATTAACACAGATTTAAAAACCCTTTCAGTAAGAATAGGGGTATGGCAAATTCAAACAAACTTTTGGTTACAGGCAAAGAGCCTGCGGTTAGCAAAAAACAAAGGAAAAATTCTTTCTTCACCGCTGGAAAAGCGGCCTTATCTATAATTGCGGCAGCTGCAACTATAAATGCAACAGAGCTTCTTGTCAGCAAGGGAGAGTCATTCTCAACAAAGAACAAGACAGTGGTAAGCCCTGATTCACTGCTTGCAAAAAATGCATCAGGACATTATGGGGCATTGCTCACAGTCACTCCTTCAGGAGGCTCGTCCACAAAAACCCCTATAAGGGAGGGCGATTCATTGACCCTAGGAGGAACCAATGTGAAGCTTATGGCAGTCACTGCCGGAGCA
>JAPLWW010000118.1 GCA_026396375.1 Microcaldota archaeon
TAATCAGGGGGGAAAACCGCAAGGTATTCCACAAGGGTAATGAACCAGCCCCTGCTTTTTGAGAACTTCTTGCCTTCCAGGGTCAGGTGCCCCCTTGTGGGGATTGAATAAGGCAATGAATAATTATCCTTTGTCCCTGAACGCATCGCCGGCCAGAACAGGTAATGATGGTAGATGATGTCCTTGCCTATGAAATGGATAACCCTTGTGTCCTTCCCTTTCCAGTATTTTTCCCAATCTGGAGTCAGGGCCTTTGTCGAGGAAATGTATCCGATTGGGGCGTCAAACCAGACATAGAAGACCATGTCCTTCTCGTTTGGAATGGGAACTCCCCATTTGAGGTTCCTTGAGATGTCCCAGTCAATAAGCTCATTGACCCATGTGCTGATGTATGCCTTGACCTCCTTCTGGAGATGGTCATTGCCGTCCAGATAGTTCCTCAGCATATCCTTGAACTTGCTCAGCTTGAAGAAATAATGGTCGGTGGTTTTCATTACAGGCTTTGACCTGCAGGTCGCGCAATACGGATCCTTCAGGTCCTGGGATCCGAAGGTCCTTCCGCATTTCTCGCACTGGTCCCCATACTGGTCCTTTTCATCGCAGAATGGGCAGGTTCCCTTGATGTACCTGTCCGGAAGGTACATCTGGTCCTTTTCGCAGAAAAACTGCTTTACAGGCTTTTTCTCTATATATCCGTTTGCCATATTCCTGTTGAATATGTCCTGCGTTATCTCTATGTTCTCCTTGCTTTCGGTATGGTAAAAGATGTCAAATGAGAATCCGAGGTCTGCAAACTCCTTCTTGTCCCTGTCATGGTAGTATTTCACGAATTCCGCAGGCGTTTTCCCTTCCTTTCCTGCATTGACCTCTATTGGCGTGCCGTGCTCATCCGTTGCGCAGATATAGAGCGCGTCGTTCCCGATCAGCCTATTGTACCTTACGCAGATGTCCCCTGGAAGGTATGTGCTCCTGATGTGGCCCAAATGCAAGGGCCCGTTGGCATAGGGCAGTGCTGCTGTGATCAATATTCTCATTTGTTTACACCTTAAGTGCCATTGGGGGAAAGGCTTTAATAATTTGACTTTAGGAGTGGCGCTGTTTTTATTCCCTTTTATCATTAGCATGTATATGGAGCTGAAGAATGCCGGGCACGGCAGATCCGGAAACCGGAAGACATTGCGCAGGATGCCTGAGATAGCCGAAAGCGACAGGAAAGTGGCTTCTGAAATCAGGCAAGGCAAGCTCAATTCAGACCTGATGGAAGCTGCCAGGCTTGGAAAAGAGGTAAAAGTTGAGTGGCTGATCAAAAAAGGCGCGGAGATAGACTCGAAGGATAGAGACGGCACGACGCCTTTGATGGAAGCTGCAAAATTCGGGCATGCAGGCATCTGCTCGATCTTGATAGATTCCTGCGCAAAAGCCAAAGGAGATATAAAGAAATTGATAGCCTCGAAGGACAAGATGGAACTGACGCCTCTCCATATCGCCGCATGGCGAGGGAATCCAAGAATCTGCGCCATAATGATAGCGGAATATGCAAAAGCAGGAGGAAACGCGAAGGAGCTTATGGATATGAAAAATATCGGCGGAGACAAGCCGATGCAATTGGTTCAAAGATCAGGATATAGGCCATCGTCAGTGAAAACCGCGCAGTTCCTTGGATCCATTGAATCGCTTGCGGATGTCATTGATGGCGAAGCGCTTGCCATGTTCATGGAATCCTTCAGGGAATGCGCCAGCCAATAGCGTTTTAACCTCTTTTGTCAATAACAGAAATATGCAGGAAAGGAATATTCCCAAGGCAAAAAGTACCATTCCGGCAAAGCCAAGCCTAATCGGCAAAAAAGATATTGCTGATGAAAAGGCGCTTGACCAAAGATGGCTGAATGCCAAGCTTAGGGAAGCCTCGGAAAAAGATGACCAGGTGGACATAGAAAATCTAATTAAGGCTGGAGCAGACGTCAATTCAAAGGATTCCGGAGGATGGACTCCCCTCATGTTTGCTGCGCAGAGCGGGCATATGGGAATATGCAACCTGCTGATTGAAAAGGGAGCGAAGATAGACGCGAGGGAGGAAAATGGCAGGAATGCGATCATGATCGCATACCAGGCAGGATATATCCTGGCAGCCCAATTTATCGGGATCATGAACATTGTGGGAATTGAAAAAGGCCAGGAATTCCTGTATGAGTTCCGCAGCTGCATCCGCCAATGAAGGCATAGTTTTATATCCATTTTTGCCCAAAAAAGGAAACATGCTAGAAAAAGCCCTGCCAAAAGACAGGAGATCATCTTCGCCAAAGCCAAGCTTCAGCGGAAAGAAGGACCTGGGCGAGGATAGGCTGGACGATAGAATGAAATTGCTCAACCAGGAGCTTCTGGTCGCAACACGCGGCGGATGGGAAGAGGAAGCCAAAGATGCGATTGAAAAGGGCGCGGACGTGAACGCAAAAGATAACCTTGGCATGACTGCGCTCATGATTGCCTCATCCAAAAATATGTTCCATATCTGCACCCTGCTTATGGAGAATGGCGCCAACCTGGAGGCCAGGGACATATCAGGATACACTCCGCTCATGCATGCCGCCGCAGAAGGCCATACTGAAGTTTGCCTGCGCCTGATCAAGAAAGGCGCGGACGTGAACGCGAGGAACGGGAATGACTGGACTGCGCTCATGCTGGCTGCCCAGCAGGGTAGGTTCGGCGTATGCGGGCTCCTAGTGGAAATGGGTGCTGAAGTGGATGCAAAAAACAATGTTGGAGTGGACGCAGCAGAGCATGCAAAGCTCAACGGGCATGATGAATTATGGGGATATCTCTCAATCGTATCCCTTATTGGGCATGAAAAGGGATTGGAATTTAGGTCCAATCTGAACAGCTGTCTCAGTCTACAAAGGAAATAGCAGGATACCCAACGACCTTGTCCTTGGGGCTCATTGGCTATTTTCCCCAATACAGACTTTTTTATTAAAGATATGTATGCGGTTCCTGCATTCCTCGTCGCAGAGGCACTCTGTATAGATTAATTTTAATGACATGAACCTGCCGTCAAAATTCCTCTTTCTGCATGATGTATCTGAACACATCATTTTGTCCGTGGAAAGAGATGCAGAGCCGCATGAACTTGAGAATGAACACTGCCCATACCTGATTGATGCTCTTTGCCTTGTTGCTCTTCCGGAAATCATGCAGTTATTTGCAGACAGTGTGGCTGATACCATGTAAACACCTTATTATAATATAATTAGATAAATTTATATTTTATTAAGATTCTGTAAATGCGATCGCGGAATAGCCAACCACTCCGTCCTTGGGCCCTGCTGTGTCCCCTGAATTCCTGTACATTATGAGCCTTGGCTTCCATTTCCTTTTCCTTGCGATATAAATAAGGATCTTGATCGGCTCCCTTCCGCAGGCCTCCTCAGGATCAGGGTCCTCAAGCCTCAGGATCCTGTCTATTGTCCTTTTGTCAGTGGCTTTGGCCGTGTCATATGGAAGATAGTGGCTCAAGTCGGAGCTTACCACAATCAGGCCCTTGAAAAGCCTGTCTATCTTTTCCTTGATCTGGCTTTCTGGCTGGAGCTCCCCCACAATGATCGGATGAAGCAGGATATCCTTGAAGACATGCTGGATGAATGGAAGCTGGACTTCCAGAGAATGCTCGGGAACAAAAGGATCGTTGGAAATCGGGATTTCCTTCAGCGGAGCTGATTTTGTCTCGCCCAGCGGCGTTATCCATGACTCAAAATCGCATTGCAGGGCATCGGGAAATCCGTAATAATGGGATGGCCCCAGCAAAGTTATATCCTTTCCGTTGAATGACGAAGCTGACTTGTATGCGGCCATTGCGACCATTCCTGAATAGACATAGCCTGCATGGGGAGCTATTATCGCCCTGATGTTCTCCAGTGGCGTTATGCCATCCAATTGGGATTCAAAATTAAGGAACATTGAAAGGATCTTCTCCTTTGAGGAAGGGTAGAACGAACCTGCCACATACGGATTCCTTTTCATGCTAACTGCCTGCTATTTCCTTGACAAGGGAGATCCCCTTTTCCAGCTCCAGCTTGAGGAATTTTGGGATGTCCTCCTGTTTTTTGGTAATCATGAGCTCAAGCTCCCCTATGGAATTGTGTACCAGGATGTTCCTTATGGATTTGAACTTGTCTATCCTGTCCTTCTGGGATGTTGTTATTATCTCGGATTTGTATGCTATGAATGAAAATGAGGAATTGGCCCTTGAGCTTGCCATGAGCTCGATAAGCTTCTGGGAATCCTCGGAATGGAATTTCTGCCTTATCCTGTATTCAAGGACCTTGTCAAGGATGGAATCCAGCTTTACGAATGATTCCCTGGCATATCCAAGGCCAAACGGCCTGTTTACCTCCTCCTCCAGGTCAAAGGCGATTACGTGCCTGCCCTTGCCAAGCTCTATAGACGGCATAATGATATATTTATAAAATCCTTTTAAAACATTGTCATTCCACAGCAATGGAGGATGAAAAAATGAAGCTTATATCACTGGGTGCAGGGGAAGAGGTAGGGAGGAGCGCGTTTGTGCTTGAGGAAGGGCACAAGAATGTGCTTCTGGACTATGGATTGAAGATACACAGCAATACTATGAAAAATGAGGAGGACACGTTTCCGATTCCGTTTGCGAATTTCAACATCAAGCCAAACCTGACATTGATCAGCCACAGCCATCTTGACCATATAGGATACCTTCCTTCCTTGTTCAAGAAAGGGGACATGCAGTGGTATGCGACGCCTCCGACTGTTGATATAGGCGAGGTGCTCTGGAACGACACCATGAAGCTGGCAAAAATGCAGAACAAGAGGATTCCGTTCACCAATTCATTGGTGGAAAAGGCGAAGATGCACTGGCATCCCATAGTCTACAACCAGGAGGTATACAACCAAGGAATAAAGTTCTCCTTCCATGATGCAGGGCATATCCTCGGAAGCTCGTCAATAAGGATGGATTTCGGGAACAAGAAAGTCATCTATTCCGGGGACTACAAGGGATCGGAAACTGCATTGCACGCCCCATTGAAGCATCCCGGAGAGTCGGATATTGTAATAACAGAGGGAACATACTGGGAAAAGGACCACCAGCCAAGAAAGGAAGCCGAAATGATGCTTATGGACCATATTCACGAGACTTTGGACAACGGGGGAAACGTGCTTATTCCGGCCTTTGCCATAGGAAGGACCCAGGAAATGATAACGATAATCAAGAAATACGACAAGAATATTCCTGTATACGTTGATGGAATGGGAAAGCAGATAACAAAGATATACGACAAGTATCCCAATTACCTTAAGGACTTTGAAAGCTTCGCAAGCGCAGTCGACCAGTGCAAGCTTGTTGAGGGAAGCAGGGCAAGGAAAAAGGCGTCCAACCAGGGAAACGTCATTGTATCGACAGCGGGAATGCTCGAGGGAGGCCCTGCCTTGCAGTACATCAACCAGATGCCGCCCAACTCAAAGATAATACTGACGGGATTCCAGGTTGAGGGAAGCAACGGAAGGTATCTGCTTGACGACGGAAAAATAAAGAATGAGATGGGAACAGGATTCCTCAATGTTGACATTGAGGTTGAGTACATCGACTTCTCAGCCCATGCCGGAAAGAGCGAGCTGATTGATTTCGTCAAAAGGACAAACGCCCAGAAGGTTGTGGTTGTGCATTCCGACCATGCGAAGGAGTTCGCCCAGAACCTGAAGGACGAGGAGGGAATGGACGCAGTTTCCATAAAATCGGGGGAAATGATGGAAATCTGATTTCCCATTTTTAATTTTCGGGGCCCTTGGCTCAACGGTAGAGCGCGCCCATGGCATGGGTGAGGTTACGGGTTCGAATCCCGTAGGGTCCATTCTCTACTTCATTTTGCTTAGGCTGTTCAATGCGGAAAGCCTTTTCACTTCACAGAGATAGATGGCATAATTTGATTTGAAGTCTTCTAAATCGTCGGAAAGCATCTTCCTGCCGAAGCGCCCCTTCCGGAGATCCTTATTTAGCGCCCTTATCTTGGAAGCTGTGCTCTCGAGCCTTTCCCTTAGGCTATCAAGCATGAAATATCTCTGGAAATATGCAGGGTCATTGAGAGCAGGCTTCACCAGCGCCCCTTTCGGCGAATGGATGAGATTTCTCTTGGTTATCCTGTTTCCAGTTCTCGGGAACTGCCTGTTCAGGGGCTGCATCGGAAATGCCATTATTTTGCACCAGATATTATCCTTATCCTGAGGATTACGCCCTTGCGCTTTTCCTCAAGCGCCCTTATCTTTTCCCTGAGGTCAAAAAGATGGTTCTCATAGTCAAAGTACCGCTTTCCGATCAGGCCGACTGCCCCGAATTTTCCGAAGCTTGCGGGATTTTCGCTTTTTATGAGCCTGTATGTTCGCTCCGCGCCTATCTTATCGACTATGGATTTCAGCGGGTTTTTCGCATTCGGGATATGTTCGCCGTTGAGCTGCCTTATCCTTTTGTTCAGTCCAATTATCTCTAGATCGATAGAGTCAAGCGAAGCCCGCATACCCATCAGCGAATGGTATCTGTTGAAGTATTTGGCAGGATTGGACGATCTTATCTGGTCGAATGCCAGTGTCCTTCTTACCTCCTTTCTCTGCCTTCTGCCTGAGTGCCCAAGCGAAAAAGTTGAAGAGCTATGCATATGTACCATATATATACCTTAAAAGAAACATTTTAAAATCATTTCTAATTAGTTTTCTTTACCGTAGGAGCCTTTTTAGAAAAAAGGCTTCACCCAAAAAGTTCTTTTGGTTGAACACAAACATAGTTTCTTTTTAGTTGAACCGTTTTTCTTTTCTAAAGAAAAAAGGTCAAAGAAAGGGGCTTAGTCCAGCTTCTTCAGGCCTTCCCACCATTTCTCGGGGCTCCCTGCTATTTCCTTGACCAGCTCCTTTGAAATATCCAAAGTCATCCTTTTGCTGGCATTTGTTAGCCATTCTTCCGCCATCTTGCTATTGTTTTCCATGTAGAATTTTGCCTGTAAAGTGCATTCCAAAAAATCCGCATCGTTAGTGATCTTGCTTTCCAGGGTTTTCTTCTCGGAATACTCCTTGTACAGCGTCTGGATTTCAGGAAATGCCGATAATTGCTCTCTCAGTATTTTATTCTCATCAACAGAGACGTAGGATTGGGAAATCTTGTTCAGGTCCCAGCTCCTTGTTTCAGGCACATCATGGAAGATAGACATCAGCAGGACTTTCTCCACATTTGCATTGAGCCTTTTTGCAAGGTAATATGCGATTATAGAGGTTCTATGGGAATGCGCAGCGATAGTGTCCCCGTGTGTAAATCCCAAAGTGAACCATCCGCTTCTTTGGACCTGTTTAAGCAATCCAACTTCCTTGAAGAATCTCACAACCTCCCTTGTTTCCGAAGCCATGTTTGGAAATAACTGGGAAACCTTTTAAACATTTGGAGAAATTAGGTATAATTGCGCGGCTATAGTCTAGTGGTAGGATATAAGCTTCCCAAGCTTAGGACCCGGGTTCAAATCCCGGTAGCCGCACTGAACCAAGGGGGCAAGCCCCCTCAGTTCCAAGTTCCTCCCTCTCCCCCACGACTTTTTGAAATATTCAAAAATCATACTGAATTAAAAACATTTATTTTGATGCTGATTACAGATGAAAACTGAAATGCTGAAGATAAGCAAAACGAATCCTGAGATCTCGAAAATCAGGAAGGCCTCTGCAATCATAAGAAAGGGGGGGCTGGTTGCGTTTCCAACCGAAACGGTCTATGGCCTTGGGGCAGACGCGCTCAATCCCAAAGCTGTGAAAAAGATATTCAGGGCAAAGGGAAGGCCATCTGACAATCCCCTAATTGTGCACATCGCAAGGAAAAATGATATTTACAGATTGGCAAAGGAAGTGCCAAAATCTGCGGAGAAGCTGATGAGGGAATTTTGGCCAGGGCCGTTGACGATTGTCCTGAAAAAATCCAAGGCTGTCCCGAAGATAATAACCGCAGGCCTGAACACTGTCGCGATAAGGATGCCCTCCAATAAGATTGCATTGAAACTGATAAAGGAATCAGGGGTTCCGATAGCTGCTCCTTCCGCCAATTCCTCAACCAAGCCAAGCCCGACTTCCGTGGCATCAGATATCCCAACCTTGCTGAGGCCAGGAGGGATCAGCCTTGAGAAGCTGAGGGAATGCCTTGGAAAAGTTGATGTCCATCCTGTTGCAAAAGGAAACAAGGCAAAGGAGTCATTGGCAAAATCTCCTGGAATGAAATATCGGCACTATTCTCCCAAAGCAGAGGTCATCCTTGTTGAGGGAAAAGGGAAAATGCAGAAAATAAGGGAAATTGCCAAATCATGGGAAATAAAAGGAAAGAAAGTCGCGATAATGAAAATGGGAAATGACCATGGAAGGATTGCAAAAAAACTTTTCAGCACGTTCAGGGAATTGGACAGGAAGGGATTTGATGCGATAATCATAGAGGGAACAGATGAGAAGGGATTGGGCCTTGCGGTGATGAACAGGATCAGGAAGGCGGCCAGCAGGAAGATAAAGGTTTAGCGGTTTTAACATCATCTTTTAAAAATACAGTCGGAAATTATAATGCAAGTGATGGAATGAAAAAGCTGGTTTTGGTTGTTGTGCTATTGCTGGGGCTGTCATTCTCACAATATTACACGGTAAGCTTCCCTGCAGTGAGCGGAGACCAGGGAGTGATAATAGACTCGAGGATGTCATGCGACAAGACAGGGGACAGGACAAACCTGGCGCTTCCTCCGTCATTTGACCAGGCAACAGTCGAATCCATAATCAATGCCTACAGTTTGGCAAGGAATGTCACAAACAGCACATGCGAATCATCTGTCCAGTTTGATTCAAGCGAGGAATCAATACAGGGCCCTTCAGGGGGCCTGCAGTTCCATTTGTTCTATTACCAGATGCTCATTGGGATGGAATACAGAACAAATGTGATAGCAACAGGCCAGATAGACCAGGACGGGAATGTCATCCCGGTAGGCGGCGAGGAGGAAAAGGCGAAGATAGCCAAGGAAAGGGGGTATAAATATTTCATAACAAAGCCTGCCTCGATATATGACTATGACATCCTGATGAAGATGAACAGCAGCGATTTCAGGGTCATAATGGTCAACAACGCATCCGACGCAAGGGAATTCATAAGGAAGGACAAGATCCCGGA
>JAPLWW010000018.1 GCA_026396375.1 Microcaldota archaeon
AGGGGACAACGCCAATTCATGATGCGGATATGATGAAGGCACCAGCTGCACTGATAGCTGTCATGCCGAATCCCCAATAAGCTACTTCTACAGCTCAGGCAATGCGCCGATGCAAGGCAATAGGGACTTCACTAACATCTGGCATGAGAATGCAAACAATTATCCGACACTAAAGGCATTTGCCGGCACCATGACAAGCGGCATATCCAACACAGCGACAATATTTAACTCACCTGTCAGGATATCCGAGGTTACATTCAGCAAGAACCCCATAACTGAGGGCGAAGCGGTCATTGTCGGAATAAACCTCACAGACCTTGAATGCGATGGAGGGGACTGCCAGGTCAGCATAAGCGTCCAAAAGCCGGGGCAGTCAAACTGGGAAGCCCTCCGCTCCAATCTCATCACATGGATTGACGAAATAGGAAGATGGGTCGCGACAATATCCACCCAGATAGGCCAGGGATGGGTCGGGCTTGTGAGCGTGCAGGTAAACGTTACTGACGAATGCAAATTCTGTTCAACGCATGGTTATGGCTATGGATACGGCTATGATGGCAGTGTCTGCGGGCAGTGCACGTGCCAGGATTACGCCACCCACGGCTACGGCTATGGTTACGGATATGATTCAGCATGCGGAGACAGCAAGACCTACCAGTTCACAGTGTCGAAATCATCTCCTTCAATAATACCTACGCCTAATCCTCCATCAGTCATTCCTGAGGAGAACCTGCCTTTGAACATAATGGTTGACTCCATAAGCTGCCAAAGCGATGGAACAGGGGATGTGACAGTAAAGGCCTGGGACTACAAGGATAGGCCACTACAGGGGGTGCTGGTATCCCTTTCAGGGCAATCCAAGACAACAGGGGCAGACGGCATGGCAACATTCATTGGCCTTGGCAAGGGAGACTACAGCTTAACCTCCTCATTGGCAGGATATGAGACGACAATAGTCGGTTTCTCTGTCTCATGCCAGAAGAATGTCATCCCGACCCCGCCCAATCCGCAGCCTCCGGCAGGAGAGGCTATGGGAAACCTTAGCATAATCTTATTGGAGACAGACTACAACGCTGACGGCACTGCAAACGTGAAATTCCTTGTAAGGGACTACTACAACCACTCTGTTTCAGGAGCGGCAGTCACAATATCAGGAAGAGACATAATATACTATACGGATGACAACGGGACAGTGGCCATAAACAGGCTGATGAACGGGGAATACACCGCAACGGTATCAAAGAATGGATACTCCTCAGACAAGGCAAGCTTCACGATAAAGTTCGAGATAAAGAAGGAGCCTGCAGGCCAGCCGACGCAGAACCCGATTTCGGAGGCTGCAAACATAATATACACATTGCCCTGGTGCCCTATCCTGATCATCCTTGCAATCCTGATCCTGCTCTTTGCCTTGTGGAGAAGGAAAAAGAAGAAGGAGAAGGAGCAGCAGGTTGACGAGCAGAGCATAAAGCCTGAGCCGGAAGGGCCAAAACCGCAAGATCCAGCAAAATGAAAAGGGCCGCACAAGAGAACCTTTTTAAACTGGAATTTGCACATTAAAATCAGGTGTATTGATGCCTGAAATTGAAACTCCCAGCAGGGACGAGCCCTTGATGATATTGATAGGGTATGTCGCATCATTTGTCATTCCAGTGCCATTATTCCTCTATCTCTTCAGGGGGGAGCATGGGACAAGGACAGAGCGATACCATTATCTCCAGGCAACGATAATAGGGATAATCCTGGCAATCCTGCCGTTCACAGTCATTCTGATCGTGCTCTGGCCGATAGTATACCTCTATGGCATCTATATCGGCTTCATGCTGTTCAGCAAGAGGAAGGACGAAAGGCCCCTTGAAAAATACCTGGGGGCATACATATAAAGGTGGAAACATGAACAAGGCCCTGGCTATGATGGCATTTATATTCTCAATAACCCTAGCCAGCGCAGAGTTCTCGATAACAACCCTCAACATAGACTTCACAGTCAACAAGGACGGGACCGTCAATGCGGTTGAGACCGCGGACATCCTGATCTCAGGGACCAATGACATCTTCAGCTATACTGACCATCTGAACAACAGCGACGTTGGCACATGGATGGAGTACCTGGGGTCCAACCTGCTAACCCTGCATGTCGACAGGACCTATGCGAAGATAAGCAACATAAACATCAGGCCCCAGCCCATAAGGAACCTCAACTCGTTGCAGCAGAAGGCCAACGGGAGGATAATAATAACCTACGACGTTGGGCCTTATCCCAATGAGGAGAACAATACCGGCATGTTCTTTGTCAACAACATAAAGCCAAGGTCAAGGCAGATGGAGCTTAACGAGAAAGCCCTGTCTTTCATAAAAAGCAGCTCGGGCTACATCGTCCTTGATGATCGGACAACGCTGAATTTCATTTTTCCCGAAGGCACCAAATTGACGGACGCCAATCCCCCTCCTACGGCGGAATCTTCGGACAACGGAAAATACACGATTTCCTGGAACGGGATGATCCTTCCAAATTTCACGCTGAAGGTGGAGAACAGCCAAACGATCGTGGACGAGATAAACAGCTATTTTGACTCAAAGATGAAGAGCATACAGGAGTATATCTCAACAGACCAGGGCAAGATAATGGTGGGCATGGTGATCTTCATATTGGGATTCATATTCTTCCTGAGCACAAAGAAGGCTTCAGGCAAAGGTGGGGAAAAATGACAAGCCTGAGCTCCAATGAGATTGCGGTGCTGTCCGCACTGAAGGACGGAAAGGAGAAAAGCGTAAAGGAGATAGACTCCCAGGCAAAGATCGGGGAGGACGGGGCAAGGAGGGGGATTTTCTTCCTTAGCCAGAAGGGGCTTGCCGAGATGAAGGTCAAGGAAAGGAAATCATTGATCCTCACTGAGAAGGGGAAATCCTCATTGTCTTCTCTTCCAGATCTCAAGCTGTTGTCCTGCGGAGGGAAAGGCATAAAAGAGATAGAAAAGGAAATCCTTCCGTTTCTGGGGCCAATGAAATCATTTAATTTCATCTCAGTTGAAAACGGGATCATAAGGGTTTTGGCAAAGGACCAGTCGAAATACCCTATCTTAATAGGATTGAAAAGCCCGGAGAAGGCAGACAAGCCAATCCTTGACGAGCTCAAAAAAAGGGGCTATATAGAGGAAAAGGAGTCAAAGGACATCTCAGCAAGGATAACCAAGCAGGGCATGGAGCTGAAGATTTCCTCAGGGCCAGAGCTCAAGGAAATAACATCCGAGATAATAAAGTCAGGAAAAACAAAATTTGCGAAGCTCAACATAGTCCCTGAAACGGTCGAGCCTGCGCCATCAGGAAAGCTCCATCCCATTTCAACTGCAATAGACAGGATAAAGGATATCTTCGTGTCAATGGGATTCGAGGAGATGGAGGGCAACTACATAGAGGAGGCTTTCTGGAACTTTGACGCCTTGTTCCAGCCGCAGGACCATCCCTCAAGGGAGCTTGCAGACACATTCTACATCAAGGGCAGGAGCGATCTCAAGGACACCCCAAAAGACATGATAGAAAGGGCAAAGGCGGTGCATGACCATGGCTGGAAAGGCTCATGGGACATCGAGGAGGCACAGAAGCTGATCCTCAGGACCCATACCACAGTCTTGAGCGCAAGGACCCTGGCAAAAAGGAAGAAAGGCAAGTTCTTCGCGATAGGCAGGGTATTCAGGAACGAGGCCATAGATTTCAAGCATCTGGCGGAATTCCACCAGGTCGAGGGAATAATAGCCGACGAAAGCGTCAACTTCAGGCAGCTGCTTGGAATACTGAAGACATTCTACGCAAGGATGGGATTCAAGAAGGTGAAATTCGTGCCATCCTATTTTCCCTATACCGAGCCGAGCCTTGAAGTTCACGTCTTCTTTGAGCCAAGGCAGGAATGGATAGAATTGGGAGGCGCAGGGATATTCAGGCCAGAGGTCTGCGACATCCTGGGATGCACCTATCCTGTTTTGGCCTTTGGATTGAGCCTTGAGAGGCCATTGATGATGATTTTGGAAACAAATGACATAAGGGCATTCTATAATAACGACGTTGATTTCCTGAAATCAGTAAAAAGGGAATTCATTGGAGAGAAAGAATGAATTCATCAAGGGCCCTTCTTCTTTCAGCCATCTTGTAGCTTTTGCTGCCTTTCTTCGAATAGGATATCCTCATTGTCCTGAGCTCAAAGTGCTTGGGACCCTTGACAACATTGATTATCTCCTTCATGTTCCTTATTATCTCTGTGCTGCTCCTTTTGCACACCTTGAATATTTTGTCTGTTATGAAAAAGCTCCCTCCTTTTGATATGAATCCAGAAACTGCAGTTGCCATCCCCAGCGGAGGCCCCTCTTTCCTGTACTTCTGCTGTATCTTCGGCTCAAGAACCCCAAGGATGCATCCTGCCTTCTTTTTATCGTCAAAGCTATGGACCGAAATCAGGTCATATCCCCTTGCCTCAAGCTGGCTCCCTATCTTTGACCCGAATCGGTTGAGCTCCCCATATTTCGTCTCGTCAATGACATCAGGGCTCTTGAATGACACCTCAATCAGCTCTGGCATGAATTTAGGCCTTTTCTCCTTCATGAAGAAAAAGCTTATACTCTCTTTTTTCTTGAAAGCCCTTGCTATAAGTATCAATCTTGAAAGGTTTTCAGCTGAAATGGCTGAAGCGACATTCCTGTTCCTGTCAGTCGGATCAATGAAAATAAGCGGGTCTCCCTTGAACTTGTTTCTTAGATCCTCCTCCTTTTTCCACTTTTTGCTTATCTCTACTATTTCCCCAATATTCCATTTGCTTATTTCCTCAATCGCATTCTCAAAACCGCTGTATTTTATGATTATCAATTCTGTCAAATATCCTGAGATTCCCTTTGTCTTTATGTCTGCCCCATAAATTCCGAAATTCTTGAGCAGCTTCTTGAGCACCAATACGTCCTCCCTTTTGTCCTTGATGTATTTTTTCACAAATGAGACATGGAATTTCGTCCTGTCAACCGCAGTGCCCATGTGCTTTATGTGCCTGATATTATAGGCCGGGACTATGTCTGCCTTTACCTCATCTATGAAGATCCTCGCATAGGGATGCTCTGCATAGGCTATCTCATAATCCTTGAATTCTTTCTTGACAATGTCCATAACTAATTTCCCCATCATCTCCTTGTCGAAGGATTTCGGGAAAAGCAGGAACATGTCTATGTCCCCCTCCCCTCTGAGGAATGTCTGCTTTGCTATGGACCCTGACAAGAAGATCTTTACGTCAACAGGAAGGTGCTTCTCTATCTTTTTCTCTATCTTCTTTACAATTTCAGCCATCTTTTTTATCTCTGCTTGGGATGGCCTTATCCTATCCAGCACTTGCCCCTTAAGCTTAGGCAGGTTTTCCATGATTGTTCTTTGCCTCGGCTGATTTAAATACCTTTCATTAGTTGAACCATGAGCCCTTGAATATGAAAAGGGCCAAGGCTATTGTCAAGGCCAGCATGACTAGGCCTGCGACAAGGTGCATCTCCCTGACATACTTGTCCCTTAGGGATAAAATTTCACCAGGATTCTTTATCCCGAATGCAACGATAAGCGTTATAGCAAGGAAAGGCAGGATGAATATAAAATTGTACAATACCAAATATCCTATCACCTTCAGGAAATCAACAGACCACATGTTGGTCATTGAAATCAGGCTCAGAACCATCAGATAGGGCCCTGATGAGCATGGCAGGAGGAACAATGAGCAGAACACCGCCACAAGGGCCACCATTGGCAATGACGTTGCCATGTTGATGACATCATGGAGCTTTGGCCTCAGGAACATAGGTATCTCTATGGATCCCATCCCAGGCTTGTAGAAGAAGTATGCCTTTATCTCAAGGGCAGTTATCAATCCAGCTATCGCAAGCATCAGCGAGAAGAAATACTTCTGTATGCTTGTGTCCCCGACTATCTTCATGACTCCGAGGCCTATCAGGAAATAGCAGAGGAAGACAACGGCAGAGAACACTATTCCGCTCAATATGACCTTCTTTTTCCCTTCCTTCTGGAGTATCATCGCCAAAAGCATGGCTATTATTGCAAGCGTGCATGGGTTG
>JAPLWW010000014.1 GCA_026396375.1 Microcaldota archaeon
TCCCCTCCTGCCTTTTCGTATTCGTCCAATAGAAATGCGCAGGTTTCTGTGTTTCCTGTTATTGAGGCCTTATGCAGAGACATGTTGCCGTCAAGGTCCTTTTTGGTTATGAGTTCTTTTTTGTCTCCTCCTGCCTTTTCGTATTCGTTCAGCAGGAGCGCGCAGATTTCGGTGCGCCCCTCAAGCACAGCATTGAAAAAAGGAAAGTATGTGTGAAACTCGCCCGAAAGGATGAATTCCTTTGCGTTTCCGCCTGCCTTTGAATATGCATCAATCAATAGCGCGCAGGTTTCGATATGGTTATTGCTCACTGCAGCGTACAATGGCGTTTGGGAATCCTTGTTGATTGCAAGAATATCAGCGCCTGCCTTGATCAGCCTGGATATCTCGGCATTGTCGCCGTTCTCCGCGGCATTGAACAGTGCATTGTCAAGCTCCTGCTTCCTATTTTTCAGCATGAGCATCCTTTTCGCGGATTTTTTCCTGAAGTCAAGCAGATTCATTGCCTTTTTCATGAAAGAACCGGACTTCTTCTCTTTCTGCCGCTGTTCCATGATATTATTATTAGGCAAAGGAAATAAAAATCATCCTGAAGGCCTGGGAGGAAGGGAAATGAAGCGGAGAGGAAGCTTAAAAAACCCTCCCGCCATATATATTATTTTAATGCTTGATAAAATCCAGATGATGAAAAGGGAAAGGCCAAGGGCAAAAAAACCTTTTTTCAGCAAAGAACCTATTTTTGAAAGCCCGGCGCAATCCGAGAAAAACAGCAGGCTTGTCGCCGCAATGCAAGGCAATGATATAGATGAAGCTTACAAAACTATATCCAGGGGCGCCAGCGCGAATTCAAGGGACATTGACGGAAGCACAGCGCTCATGATAGCTGCCGAAAATGGAAATGTTGGTCTTTGCAGGTTATTGATCAAAAAAGGAGCGGATATCGAGGCAAAACTGCTGAACAGGGACGTTGGGCTTGGGACATTGGAGACCGCGCTGATGACTGCAGCAAAGCATGGCAAAAAAGAAATCTGCTTGATTTTGCTTGAAAATGGCGCTAACCCAAATGCAGCAGACAGATACAGGACAACGGCGCTGATGTATGCCGCGCAGTTTGGCTATTTTGTCGAGGAGCAGAAAAAACTCATCAATTTTTTCCTGTCAAAAAAGGCAGGCCCAAGGAACCTGGAGATAGGCGGAGGCTGGTACCAGTCATATCCGAATTCGACTGCAATTGACATCTCCAATGTCTGCCTGAAATACAACGAGGCAAGGAAAAAGGTGCAGTATGATTTGGATTACCTCGGCGTTGGATTCAAGCTTCCCTTCAAGGACCATTCCTTTGATTCCGCGACAATGATAAGCGTCTGGCAGTATCTTGAGAACCCTGTTGCAGTATTGAAGGAGCTGGAAAGGGTGCTTGCGCCAGGAGGAGAGGTCTATGTCATCAACGGCCAGGGGGCAGGCGTGGAAGGGCTTGTGAAGAACGCGTCAAGATCAGAGGATATAAGGAAGATCGCAAGGAAATGTGGATATGACACTCTTCTGCAGACTATCCCAAGCATGAGCGGCGAAAGGGATACTTTCAAGTCTGTATGCATCGCAATGCCAGGGGACACGCTGTTTGGCCCTCGTTCACGCGTATACCAGAAAAGGGGAAAGGTATGGGCAACAGGAACATCAAAGCAGTTCCTTGGCAGTTATGCAGAATGGGAGCTTGAAAAGATAAGGAAAATGCTTTCACAGCTAAAGGCATACCCAATAACAGAATATTCGCTGAATTACCTTGAAACATGCGAAAGGATAAGCCAGAGGTTCCATGAAAAAACCGGAAAATTTCCTGTCCTTTATGCAGAATCCCACCAGCTCGAGGTTGACATGCATATCAAGGAAGGATTCATATCAAGCAATCAATTAATGACAGATGAGATAGGAACTAAGGAATCCTTCAGCGAATTCACAAGATCGCTTGGAATAAATCTGGGGTTCGGGCAGAACTACACTTCGATCAGGGGATATGTCAAATCCCATATTGAAGGCAAGGACATCCTTCCTAAGATCTTGGACCATGAGCATTGCGGATTTGAATTGTATAGCAAGAGCGTGCGGGAGAGGGAGGGCGCGATTTACGCCATGGCGGATTTCATCGCATCAGTGCCTTTGAACAGCCACACCAAAAGCCTTCAGCAGTCCTTGCTTGAAAGGCTGGAGAAGGAAAATGCCATGGATGGAGATGGAGGCCCGGCAAATCCTGAAAAGCCCAGGAGAGGAGGGCCTGATATAATGGATAGGGTTGCCAAGGCAAGGGCAAGGCGCCTTTATTACCTATGCTGCGAATATAAACAAAGGAGAATCATTGACAAGCTCATAGATCTTAAGAAAAGGCTCAAGGATATTGAAATCGCAAATGAGGCGAGCCTCGACGCAAGCAGGGAGCTTTCCTATTTCATGGAATTCATTTTGGCAGTGCCGATGGGCTACAGCGAGGATATGGATTGAAGCCAATGACTTGCTTTTAAAAAACCACTGATCAAGATGTTTTCATGCCAGAATTAAGGGAGATCAACAAGGCAACATGGCTCATGGAAAAGGAAAAGGGCATGAATGTTCCTGGTATAATAATAGGGACAAAGGGCATTGTTGACGGAATGAGCAGGGACAAGACACTGGTCCAGCTCAAAAACATGGCGTCATTACCTGGAATTGTCAAAAACGCAGTGCTTATGCCGGACGGCCATGAGGGATACGGCTTTCCAATAGGAGGGGTTGCTGGATTTGACTCAGAGGAGGGAATTGTTTCGCCAGGAGGAGTTGGCTATGACATAAATTGCTTAGTTCCAACAACAAAAGTAATAAGTGAATATGGATATTATAGGAAGATTAAGGATTATGAACCTTGCTTTTCAAAAAAATATGGAAGAAAAGGAGTTATCCTACTTAGCGGAAATATGAAAATAAGGAGTGGAAAGGAATATGGAAAAGCAAAATATTTTATGCATAAAAAATACTCTGGAAAAATATATAGGATAAGAACAATGGCAGGGGAAATAGAAGTCACTCCTGACCATCCTATCATTACAAAAAATGGGAAAATTTTGCCTAAAAATTTGAAAAAAAATGATCCTGTATTGACTTATCCTTTTGAAGGGGTTCCTTACAAGAAATATTGTGAAATTGAAAATGAGCTGGCGATTTATGCCAAGCTTATAGGATATGTGACTGGTGACGGCAGCGTAACCTCAAGCAATGGTAAAAGAAGGGTATTATTCTATAGTAAATACAGGGATGACCTCGAAGATATATTAAAGGATGTAGAAAGAATGGGATATGGCGGAACAATATTTGAAAGAACCAGAAAACATAGCATACAGGGAAAAAAGTTCACATCAACGGCATTTGAACTTGCAGTGTATGCCAAAGAATTCGCCGAAAAGATGATCTCATTGGGTTGCGTGGAAGGAATCAAGACAAACAAGAACGTCAGAGTACCCAAATGGATAATGAGAGCGCCACTGTGGATAAAAAGGCTGTATCTTGCTGCATTTTTCGGTGCAGAGATGTCTTCGCCACAAACATCAAGCAAAACAGGATTCTATATGCCTCAGATCAGCCAGAACAAATTAGATTCTAAAGAAAAAAATCTTAAGCGATTTTTTAACGACCTGTCTAAAATTTTGAATGAATTTGGAATCAAAAATAATAAGGTAAGCTTTGTAGAACAAATCAAATCAAAAATCAGATTGAGATTTATGCTGGAGGGAAGCGAAAAAAATATAGAAAGGATTTACTCTGAGATAGGTTTTGAGTATAACAAAGAAAGAACATTCAAATCTCTTGTGGCCGTTCTATATATACGAATGAAAAGATTGCATCGGCAAAAAAGGGAGGAAATAAGGAAAATGGCGCAAAAATGCAAAAAAGCAGGAATGAGTTTGAAAAACACCCAGAAAAAACTTGCTTCGAAATGGGCAAATTCCAGATTCATAGAAAGGGCGTATTATGAGAATGTTCCTCCAAGAGCACCGTTAAATATCAAAAGTTTTGATGAATTCATGGAATACCAGAAAAAAATATACGAAAAATATGGCGCATTTGAGGATATAATTCTGGATACGGATACAAAAAAGTATTCTGGCGAAGTATATGATTTTAGTGTTGAAAAAATACATCGGTTTGTGGCAAATGGAATATTGGTATCCAACTGCGGGGTAAGGTTATTGACAACCCAGATGCAGCTAAGGGAAATCCTGGAAAGCAAAAAGGAACTGATGGATGTCATTTTCAAGGAGGTTCCGAGCGGGCTTGGAAGCGAGAGCAACGAAAGGGTAAGCATTGAGGATCTGGACCTTGTTGCAGATATAGGGATAGACTGGGCGATAGAGAAGGATTACGCAACTGAGAAGGACAAGGAAAGGATTGAGGAATACGGACAAATTACCGGCTCTGATCCCATGAAGACAACCCCGACTGCAAAGGCAAGGGGAAGGAGGCAATTGGGAACGCTTGGGGCCGGAAACCACTTTCTGGAATTGCAGTATGTTGAGAAAATAGTCTATCCGGAAATAGCAAAGGACTTCGGGCTTTTTGAGAACCAGGTTGTTGTTATGATCCATACCGGCTCAAGGGGATACGGGCACCAGATAGCATCTGACTATATTAATAAGATAATGAAGGAGGGATTGCCAAAAGGGATTCCGGACCCTGAACTGGCATACGCGAAACTGGGAACAGAGATTGCAGACGATTATATTTCAGCCATGAAATGCGCAGTGAATTTCGCGTTTGTGAACAGGCAGATGATAACCCATAACATAAGGCACGCGTTTTCCAAGGTTTTCGGGAATGAGGAGCTGGAATTGCTTTACGATGTTGCGCACAACATAGCCAAATTCGAGAACCATGTTATAGACGGAAAGAAAAGGAAACTGCTGATACATAGGAAAGGGGCGACAAGGGCCTTCCCGAAAGGAAGGGAAGAGCTTCCCTCTGTCTATGCCAACACCGGCCAGCCGGTGATAATCCCGGGATCGATGGGAACCTCAAGCTATGTTCTGGTAGGGGAGGAAAAGGGATTGGATGTTAGTTTTGGTTCAACATGCCACGGCGCGGGAAGGGCATTGAGCAGGCACCAGGCGATCAGGGAATTCACAAGCGAAAGCGTGGTGAACCAATTAAGCAAGAACAATATCTATTATAGGTCAGACTCGAAAAAGGCTGCGGCAGAGGAGGCGCCAGGGGCTTACAAGGACATTGACGAGATAGTGAAATCAGTTGAAACGGCCGGGATAAGCAGGATTGTCGCAAAGCTCAGGCCGATAGGGGTTGTGAAGGGATAAATATCAATTAATTAAAAAAAATATATAATTACTTTTTCTCAAATGCGATCGGCGGCGGCGCAAGCGGAGGCACAATGTTGAGCACGCGCGCAACAAGCACAGAATTGAGCGATGAGCCGTAGTTGATTGAATTTATTATATCCTCGCCCGGCTTGCCGCTTATCCTCTTGCTTTTCTTCCATTCGTCGGCGGCTGCCTTCGCCTCAGGGCCGCTGAACAATGCCCTGCCCCCCATCCTGATGTAGCTGCCGTCGGTGGCATAGCTTGCGGAATAGACAAATTCAACGGCAAGGTTGCCTGCATCAACTTCCGCGTTCCTCATGTCTATGCGCGAATCTATCATTTCCGGAGGCCTCCCTGAAGCCTTTTTTGCCTCGATAAACAGCACTTCCATGGATTCAAGTTTCATGCTATCACTCTATCCTACAATGTTTATTAATGTTGCGTTCTCCCGAACCCTTCATTGGGCTCTATCCTGGGCGCTTGGACTGGCTTCAATGCGCCTTCCCCAAATGTCCATATGATGCCAAAGACCCAGTCATTTGCAGTGGAAAATCCGTATGGCCTTGCATATGGAGGCGTATAAGGCATGATCTTGTTTGTGAGGATGCCGTATGACGTCAAAATCCCCGGGCCTGCCTTTATTGACATGGAAAGGCCTCCGCTCAGCTTTTTCCTGTTTGCGCCGACAATCACGCCAAGCGAATGCTCTTTGTCAAACGAATATTCCGCGCCTCCATATACTGTAACGTCCTTTCGCGAGGCTACTATGATATAGCTCTTTAGCCTATCGGCATATTCCAAGAATGCGCCAATATCTCCGTAAAACTGGCCGTTGCCCAAACCATAGAGGCTTGCGCCTGAGTATACAAGGGTGTGGCCGTTGAAATTCTTCTGGATATCTTTCTTTTCATTGGCAAACCAGGAATCTATTGCCTGGGATATCTCCACTGGCATTTTGACATTGCTTGCAATGGCTTCGCGATCCTTTTTGCTTAGTTCAGAGAACTTGCCCTCTTTTGCAAGATTGTTTTCAGAAACAAGCTTCCTGTAAGCAGATGTATCCTTCTGGATATCTTTCTTTTCATTGGCAAACCAGGAATCTATTGCCTGGGATATCTCTGCTGGCATTGCTAAAACATCCTTTAGGTTTTCGCCTTCCTCAAGCGCAGCGGTTGCGTCCATCAGGTCCTGCGAGGCCTTGCCCTTGGCAGATATCTTAATGTTGCTTACGATGGCTTCGCGCTCCTTTATGCTTAATTCAGAGAATTTGCCTTCCTTTGCAAGATTGTTTTCAGAAACAAGCTTCCTGTAGGCTGATGCATCCTCTAGGATATTGTCATATGCTGCCATCGCAGCCTGCCCAAATCCAGTTACAGTCTGCCTTTGGGTGAGGGTCATGACTCCTGCGTCAAATGCAAGCCTCGGAAGCCAGACTGAATGGAATAGGTCAAATCCCATTCCTGCGCCAACTATCCCCTCCATTGGGGCTATGGCGTCTATCACTGGTATCATGGCGTAGACTCGACCAAAACCTCCTTCCCATGTGCAGAGCATGCGCACTGCGCCCCTGTCAATCATCTGGCTTCTTGCCCAGTTGTCCCCATTCTGCCTTGTCTGCATGCTGAACTCAAGCGAACCATTGCCGTTAACTTGCACTCCTATATAATAATCGTCTATCAGGGTCTTGACCTTCCCAAGGTAGGTATTCTGGAACTTCGAAATCTGGCTTTCCAAATTTTGAGGATTTTGTCCTGCATTCCTTTTCAAATCGTCAAATTCCCCGAGCATCTTGTCCACCCATGACGCTTGCGTAACGTCAAGCATGCCGTGGTTCTTCAATCCGCTGAAGAAGCCCACAATCCTGAAAAGAGTTGCATCATAATTGTCATTGCCAACCTCGCCTTTCAGCTGTTCAACAAGGTGGATAAGGCCTCCGAACATCATGTCGCTGGCTGCAGGGGAATTTGTGCCGTAGAGAGTTTCGGATATCCTGTATAGGCTG